>CATJWG010000177.1 GCA_949744165.1 uncultured Eubacteriales bacterium
AAAAGGGAAAATACGGTGATGTACTGGGAATAGAGCACATCCTCCCAGTTGCAAAGCCGATTTGATATAGAGAAGAACAGATAAGAATTTTAGGAGGAAGTCTTATGATTAAGAACATGAAAATCAGAAAGAGTCTTGTAATGGGCTATGCCATCACGATCGCGATTTCGGTGGTTATCATTGTTGCCTCGCTGATTATGATGAACACGCAGAAAAAAGCGTACACAGACATCATCAATCAGAATGTTCGTGCGACCTATTTGATTACCGACTGCCGTCTGTCGAGCAACCGCGCCGCCAGATATCTGCGCGACGCTGTTCTGTCCTACAATACGGAAAGCGTCAGCAAGAGCAGCATTGACAAGCTTGTCGCCGACGCTGAGTCTATTGTTGGCGAGATTGACGAAAAGCTTAGTGAGCTCGACTCGGTCAATCCACTGCCGGATAAGAGCATGATGAGCCAGTACACCAGTCAGGTTCAGGACTGGAAATCCGAGGCTATTAGCATTGTCAATTTAATTAAGAGCGGCGACATAGGCGAAGCCGCCAACGCGATTACTGGAAAATGCACTCCCGCTCTGGAGACGGCGGCTGCCACATCTCGCACTCTGGCTGACGCCCTGTCTGCCGATGAGGATGAGGTAATCAGAAATCAGACCAGAAACTCCAATATCTGTCTTATATCTATCATAGCAGCAATGATTATCGCCGCATTCTTTGTTATACGCATGTGCCTGATCATAATCAAGAGCATTGTAATTCCTGTTGAGGAGTCCCATGCCGCTCTTGTGGGCTACAGCCAGGGCAAGCTGGACGTGCCTGTAAATTACCGCAGCACCAGCGAGCTTGGCGAGATGTGCGATGCCCTGCGTACCAGCCAGACTGTATTGAGTGAATGCATCAGCGATACCTGTCATCTGCTTGAGGAGATGAGTAACGGCAACTTCGACGTACGCACCAAGGACGAGAAGATGTATGTCGGAGCACTCAGCAGCATACTCAGCTCTGTTCGTGCCATAAACCACAGCCTGAGCGATGCTCTCACGCAAATCAACCAGAGCGCGGAGCAGGTTTCCTCCGGAGCAGAGCAGGTATCCACCGGTGCACAGTCTCTTGCACAGGGAGCCACGGAGCAGGCCAGCGCCGTGGAGGAGCTGTCCGCAACAATTGCCGAGATTTCCAACAATGCCCGCAACAACGCACGCAGCAGCGAGGAGGCCATGGGCCACTCTCAGGATGCCGGCGAGCGTATCAGCGAAAGCGCCCAGTACATGCAGGAGATGGTCACTGCCATGGAGAAAATCTCCGATTCCTCCGCTGAGATTGGCAAGATTATCGACACTATAGAGAACATAGCTTTCCAGACCAATATTCTGGCTCTGAATGCTGCGGTCGAAGCCGCACGTGCGGGCTCTGCGGGCAAGGGATTTGCCGTCGTTGCAGATGAGGTACGCAACCTCGCCTCCAAGTCCGACCAGGCCGCCAAGGCTACGAAGGACCTTATTGACCGCTCTATCAATTCCGTCAAGGACGGCAACGAGATAGTCAAGCGGGTTTCAGAGTCCCTGGACAAGACCGTGGAGAGCTCCGGAAAGGTGCTTGACGCCGTCAAGCGCATTACCAAGGCTGCCGGAGAGGAGTCTGAAGCCATCGCACAGGTTACAGAGGGAATTGACCAGATTTCCTCCGTTGTCCAGACCAACTCGGCCACCAGCGAGCAGTCCGCCGCTGCCAGCGAGGAGTTGTCCAGCCAGGCATCGCTGATGAAGGAACTGCTCTCTCGCTTCAAGACCCATCAGGAGTCCTATATGCCCAGAGCTTCTCAGCCGGCCTACAGCGCGCCTGCCGCTTCCTCCTATGACGATATGAGCATGGATTCCGGCAGCTCCAGCTCTGCCGCGAGCGTTTTCAGCAAGTATTAAAAATCTAAATCAAGAGGCAAAGCCTCGTGATTTAAGAGGCATCGCTTCGCTACGCGTCTTGGTCCTCCCCCGCTTTGCGGGTGAGGACGGTACGCGCAGAGTGTTTTTTCCGAGGCGTATGTCCTCGGAAAAAACTTTTAAATTAATTCGTGCCTGCAGGCGCGAAGTCTGCGACGCCTTTTTTGGAGGCGGCATAAAATGCCGCCTCCGTTCTTGTATTTCTCTAATTTGCAGGAGAGGAGCGGACCTATGGCGGATTTGAAAGCGCAGGAAAAGGACCTTGTCTTTGCCTTGGATATCGGTACACGCAGCATAGTCGGTGTTGTAGGAAGGGCGGTGGGCGACCGGCTCAAGGTCTTGGACGTGGAGCTGGCCGAGCACGGCAAGCGCGCGATGATGGACGGCCAGATAGACGATATACAGCAGGTGGGCTCGCTGGCGCGGACGGTCACCGAGCGGTTGGAAGGGCGTTTGGGGGTGCACCTTGAAAGAGTGTGTGTAGCCGCGGCCGGACGTGCGCTGCGCACGCAGACGGGCAGCTTTTGCCTTGAACTGCCGCATGAGCAGTCGATAGACTCCGAGCTGATAAGCCGGCTTGAGACAGGAGCGGTGTCCGAGGCGGAGGACGCGATAAAATCCGATGCCGGCGGACGGCGGCAAATGTTCCTGGTAGGCTACACCGTGGCCCAATACCGTCTGGACAACTACCCGCTGGCCAACCTCCAGTTTCACAACGGAAAGAAGCTTGAAGCCGATGTTGTGGCGACCTTCCTGCCCGGAGAGGTAGTGGAGAGCCTGTATGCTGCCATGCACACAGCGGGACTTCAGGTCGCGAGCATGACGCTGGAGCCGATAGCGGCGATGAACGCGGCAATACCGCACGAGCTGCGTTTGCTAAACCTCGCGCTGGTGGACATTGGCGCGGGCACAACCGACATTGCCATTTGCCGCGACGGCAGCGTGGTTGGTTATACCATGGCCACCGTCGCGGGAGATGAGGTGACAGAGGCGCTTATGCGCTCGTATCTTGTTGACTTCAAGACTGCGGAGCAGATAAAGCGCAGCATGGGCGAGACCGACGAGCTTATCCGCTGCCGTAATATCCTCGGTCAGGAGGAGCGTGTGTCGGCGGCTGAGGCCGCGCAGGTGATACAGGAGCCGATGGACCATCTGGCCCAGGCGATAGCAAAGCAGATTCTCGGCGCGAACGGCGCTGCGCCCTCGGCAGTGTTTCTTGCCGGCGGCGGCAGCAAGCTCAGCGGCCTGCGCGAAAAGGTTGCCGAGAGACTGGAGATGGATGAAAAGCGCGTTGCGATTGCGGGAAACAACTTTTCCCTGAGCGCATATTCTGACGATATGGAGCTTGAGAAGCCCGAGTACGCCACGCCGCTGGGCATTGCCATATCCGCGGCGCTGGGACTGCTCAACGACAGCTACGTCGTCATCCTCAACGGCCAGCCGGCGAAGCTGTTCAGAAACGGTATACTCACCTTACGCGACATTCTGCTCATGAACGGGTACAGCTATTCCGACATGGTGGGAAAAACGGGCGAGAACCTCAGCCTAACCGTGGATGGCAAGCGCACCGTATTGCGCGGCGAGCCCGCGCTTCCTGCGGTGCTGCGCATAAACGATGCTGATGCGTCGCTTTCCGCGCTTGTACACGCGGGTGACCAGATTCAGTTTGTTCCTGCGCGGCAGGGAGAAAATGCCGCGATCACTCTCGGCGAGCTGATAGGCCCCGACTTTTATGGCAGGGCCACGGTCAACAACGAGAAGGTGACCATGGATACTCCGCTGCGCCAGGGAGACGTTATACTCACCGTGAGAGGAACGCCGCCCGCCGTGAAAAAGGGACACGGCACCGCGAAGGCTGCGGAGGCTCTGTCTCCTATGAAGGAGCCTGAGCCAGAACCGGTCCAAACCGCGCTGCCTGAGCCGGCCCCCCCACGGATTAAGCCGCGGAGCCTACAGGTTATTCTCAACGACGCGCCGCTGTATCTACCCGCGAAGGAGAACGGATTGCCATACTATCTCATGGACCTGCTGCAATATTCCGGTATCGACTTTGACCACCTCGACCGTCCGGTGCATTTGGACGTAAACGGCGAGGAAAAAAGCTTTCGCTACGAGCTGCGCGAGCAGGACGTGGTGCATATAAGCGTAGTATGAGGTAAACTGCATTGAAAGCAATTAAGAGCAAAAAAATATTGTCGGCAGTACTGGCTGTGGCGGTGTTGCTGAGCATGGCTGCCTGCGGGAAGAAGGATAAGGAAGGGGAGGACGGTGAAGCGGAAGCGGAGGCGGCCGCTCCTGAGCTGATAGCGGAATATCCCTTCGGAGAACAGACCGTCCCGGGGATGACGAGCGACGACTCATCTGCCGCGGTGAGTGCTAAAACGGTCGTCACCTATACCTACACCGGAATTTCCTCACCGGGCAGAGCGGTAAACGATTATGTCTCGCTTATGACGGGCGAGGAAAACGGCTTTGCGGTGGTGGACAGAGAATTTGTCATGAGCGATGAGCCCAAGTACGGCGAGCAGGGCAGCGTCCTGCTGGCAAAGAGCACCGCGGCTGGAGAAGGCGATAGCGGCGCTGAGGGCGAGGACGCACAGACGGAGCCGCCGGAAAGCAGATTGATGCTCCTGGACATAAGCTGGGACGAGAGCGGATGTGTGATAGTCACGAGTGAGGCCGAGGGCGAGATAAGTCAGCCGCCGGAACCCATGACAATGCACGAGGCGCAGGAGTATCTTGAAAGCCTTACTCCGGAAAGGCTGGGCCTTGATGGCGATAGCATGGACGATTATGACGTGTTTACCTTCGATGGCACCGTCTCGGTTGATGGCCGCGCCTGTGTACGCATGAATGTTTACAGCATAGACAATGTCCAGCAGAGTAACGAGTTCATGGGCTGCTATCTCATGAGCCTGGACGGACGGCACCTCTACCGGCTGGATACCAGCACGGAGGAGATAATTGAGTTAAACTGAAAAGAACGGCCCTCACGAGGGCCGTTCTTTTCAGTTTAAGGGGGATGGATACTGCGCGCAGATGAAGGTAAGTCAAGATTTATTTTACAGATGCGACGACAAAGCTCTTTCCCTTTTCGAGCTCGCCGGCTTCGACGCGCGTGAAGCCGGCGGCGAGAGAGAGCCCGCGCATGGACTCCGGCGTAAAGAAGTGAAAGCCGCTGCGCGTATAAGGAAACCTTTGAAGATAGCCAGGTGTGTAGAGCAGATTGAAAAAGTATCCGCCGGCAGTGAGCACTCGGCGGATTTCACGCAGGGCGCACAGGGGGTCAGGCCAGAAATAGGCGGTGTTTATTGAGCTCGCCGCGCCGAAAAAGCCGTTGGCGAAATTCAGCGCGCAGCAGTCTCCGCGAACCAGATGCAAGCGTCCGGACTCAACGGCGGCACGGTTTTTCTGCCTCGCGGCGGCAAGCGCGTCCACGGACATATCAACTCCCCAGAGCTCGGTTACGCCAAGCTTCAGAGCAAGAGCGGCAAAGTACCCGTTTCCGCAGCCCGCGTCCAGCAGCCGGTTCGCGCCGGAGAGTGATGCAAGCTCGGATGCCAGCAGATACATCGGACGGTTTATCACGTTCATCGCCGCGCAGGAGCAGCGCCCAGCGAGACCGCGCGGGTTAGCAAACTGTGAGCCGACGTATTCGGAGAATTTACCCATACCGAAGCCTCCTTTCAAGGGGACTACAGTATAGCACAGCTCCCGGAGGTATTCAATACCCACGGGAGCTGTTGAAGTAGGGGAGTTTGCTGTGCGTAAGGACGTCAGGCAGGGAGTAGCTGCATACTCTCCACCGTGCCCTCAAGCTTCAGCGGCGCGCCGGAGTGGGCAAGGGGAGCCGCTGAGAGAAAAACAGGACCCAGCAGCCCTTCGAGCACGGGCACTCCGGAGCGCAGGGACAGCGCTTGGCGCGGAGTCAGCTCCTGCGCGAGCAGGGGAGACACACGTGCGATTTGAAGCCCGTACTCGCGTCCGAGGGAGATAATCTGGCGTGCGGTGACGTCCGCGCGGCTTTGCTCGCTGAGCTGGCCGAAGCCGATAAGCCCGCTGAAGCGGCCGGCAATCTCTCGCAGCACTCCGCTCCGCGCAAGCTCGGCGCGGGCACACTCGTCATCCTGAAAAAGACGCAGGGCAAGGTCCTGCTCTGATATCGCCGGAGTATTTTCGCATCGGACGGCGCCGCCTGCTGTGAGCACGACGTCAGCATCCTGCTCCGGAGCGGAGAAGCCGAGCGGACGTGCGCGTCCGGACAGGTCGGTGTTGGTGGTGAACAGAAACACGCAGCGGCGGAAGTCCAGCTCGCGCCCGAGCTGCTCGTCGGCCCGACGTGCGGTGCAGCGTCCCTCGTCGAGTATGGACATAAAGACCTTGAGCACCTCGGGGTGAGCCTTGTCCAGCTCATCGAACATGAACACGGTATGGGGACACTCGCGTACCGCCTCGAGCACGGGAGCATCGTCATAGCCGATGTAGCCGGGCGGGGCTCCGGTAAGGCGGTAAACGCTGTGGGCCTCGGTGAAGGTGTTAAGCTCAGTCCAGACGAGGCGGTAACGCTCGGAGCCGAGACAGCGGTTGAGCGAGCCGTGTACGGACTTGCCCAGCTCGGATTTGCCCACGCCGCTGGGGCCGTAGAAGATAAGAGACAACGGACGCCGCGGCGTACGCTTGCAGATATGGGCGGAGAGCTTGAAGGCTACGGCCTCGACCGCGCGGTCCTGACCGAGCACCTGGGAGCCCAGCTCGAGCTGGAGCCGGCGGAAGAGCGCACCCATGCCCCCGCCGGCGGAGCCCAGCGCAGCTGTATCCGTTTTAAGGGCGCTCAGACGCTGTGTGAGCGCATCAAAGCTTCTGAAGCGCTGTGTGCTGCCTCGGGCGAAAAAGTCCCGCAGGGCGTGGCTGGAGCCGTTGTAGGACACCTCTGGACGCATATAGAGCCAGTAATCCCCGCCGCATTTCCAGAAGCCGAGACGCAAGCGGCCCGGCACACAGCCCGCGGGCATGCCGCACTCGCCAAACTCATAGCTGCGTCCTACCGCGCCGCAGCGGTCGATACATTCCCGCAAAGTCGCATACTCCTCCGCGGTACAGATGCAGAAGCGATAAAATTCCATTGCGCAACCTCCGGTTATAATGCTGAAAGCTCAGTTTTTGCGATTATATCCGGAAACGGCAAAATTCAGTCACGTTGAAAAAGAGACAGCACTCTGCCTGGCTTTAAGAATCTGCCAGCTGTTTTAACGCTGACAGATTCTTAAATGCGAGGCTTTTTTGACGGGCTCGTGCGGGCCTTGATGGGGCCGCATATTGGCAGTGCAAAGATTTTTCCTGCTTTTTCTTATCTAAACGGGAATTCTGCCGATATAACTTATGTAGATGAAATCAAAATTTTTGCACCCTTATGTAAAATCCGTAAGAAAGCCTGCAATGCTTTTGCAGCGTTTTTGCATAAGACGGCATGGCGTTCATGGCGCGGCGTGGGCGTGCAAAGCATGTGGAATTTTCATATGTAATTGAAAATTCAAGTATCAGAAAGGAAGTGAGTAGCTGTGCTGACATCGTCACGTTACGGCGCAATCTCCCCCATAGCTCCTGCCAAGGTTTACCAGCCCAAGACGGAGCGGGAAGCACGTGCCCAGAGCGTATCTGGCAGCAACACCTATGACAGCTATGACAGCGTTACACTGTCCACGCCCAGTCAGGACAGCCGTTTTCATATGGAGCTTGTAAGCCGTATGTCCCAGGAGGTGCGCACCGCCACGACAACCGGCGACATTGCCGCGCTGCGCGCGCAGGTAGCCTCAGGGCAGTACGTGCCGGATCCCATGGCCATTGCGGCGCGTATTCTCTTTTTGGGGGAGGGACGGTAAATGAGTGAGCTCCACCTGTCCTATCTCCGGCTTTTGCATGAGCTCGGAGAAAGTCTTGAACAGCTCAGCGATATGGCCCAGCGGAAGCAGGGCTGCGTTCGCGAGAACGACCTTTTGGGCCTGGACGAGGTGCTCAAGCAGGAGCAGGCCATGACGCTGACCCTGCGCGGACTTGAGCAGCGCCGGCTCAAGCTGGTGTCCCAGCTCGGACTCAACGGGGTGAGCTTGGCGCAACTGCCGGAAAAGTATCCCGACGAGCTCCAGCTTGAGGCAAAGCGGACCGCCGAAGGGCTGCGAAACAGCTATTCGGTGTACCGAAGCTGTGCCGATGCCGCGCGCAGCACGTTGGAGCTGAACCTGCACCAGATAGAGAAGATAATCCCGTATCCCGAAGTTGCCCCCGCCGAGGCGGGGGTCGGTTATCAGGCGCCCGGCGTTGAGCCGCCGAGAAACATGAAAACAGATTTTCGCGCCTGAGCGCGAGCGTTTTTATTGCAAGGAGTATTGAATTATGGGTACCGTCGGAACATTTGACGCTTTTACAACCGCCCGTCTGGGTATATATGCTGCCCATAAGGGACTGAGCGTAACAGGCAATAATATTGCAAATATAAACACCAAAGGCTACACGCGCCAGGTATTGGACCAGGTCAGCCTTAAAACCGGAGCGAACGACATGTACCGCTCGCAGTTTGACAATCATGTCGGCAGCGGAGCGCTGGTAACGGGAATTTCACAGATACGCGACCCGTATCTGGATATCCGCTTCCGCAATACGTCCTCGGACGTGGGATATTACGACGAGACGCTTGCCGGACTGCAGAAGCTGAAAAGTATTCTTGATGAGGTCGGCAAAGGCGAGAACGACGGCGACGGCATGCTCTATGCCCAGCTACAGGATCTGGCCGAGGCTCTGCGTGCGATAAGCGCTGATCCAACCAAGGATAACGACACCCTTGCGCGAACAAGCGCGGATGCGTTGGTTAGTCTTTTCAACACCTATGCGACCAAGCTTGAAGATTTGCGACTGGAATATGTGGACAGTCTCAAGCAGGACGTTACTGCGGTGAACGACATTCTCACCAATATCCGCAACCTCAACGAGACCATACGCGAAAGCGATGTACACGGTGACCCCGCTCTGGAAATGCGCGACGAGCGCAACCGCCAGATTGACGCGCTGTCGGAGTACATGCACATAAAGGTCACCTACAGTATGGAGGATATTGGCGGAGGCATTGAGGTGGAGAGATGTACAATCTCTCTGGCTAACGACAACCCCGACCCCACCGTGACGACTGACAGCTCCATCCTCGTGGATGGTATCTATGGCTCGCAGATTGCCCTGCCGGAGACGTTGCCGGTAATGAATGAGAACTACGACCCTGAAGCTGCAGCGGCTAATAAAAACCTTATGGCCGACCCCAACTTTGACCCCACAAATCCTGCTGACTTGGCTAAGCTGGATCCAAACGGCTTCCGCTATGTCAAGGCAGACGCTGACGGCAAGCCGCTGGATCCACCTGAATACACCGACAATATAGACGAAGCGGCGAAGGTTGACAACGATAACTATATCATCACCATAGGCAAGCTGCTTGACGCCGGCGGCGAGGAGTGGGCGAAGCCGGCAACTACTTGGACAAAGCTTGCTGACGGCATTATAGGCGTTAAGGCGAAGTACACCTTTACGGTTGCAGATTCCAAGGACTGGGCGAAGGATGACGTAATCAATATTGGGGGAACCGATTATACGGTCGGCAAGGATATAAGCGTAGCGGATGCCAACAAGAAAGAAAAAATGGCGGCGTTTATCGCAAGCAAGCTGACAGATAATGATTATATAGTCCGCGCCAACGGCGACAAAATAATCTTTACCGCAAAAAACAGCGGAGCTGTTGGTGGCGCCAATGGCGGACCTGGTGCAGCGCCGAATCTTGACGTTGTCGCTGATGCCGCTAAATTTGAGATTGGAGCTAATGACCCGGCGGAGGTTCGCGAGGGCAAGGACAGTCAGCCGCCTGTGAACGATCCGGATTACCCTGGCGGAACCACCTGGAATCCTGACGGCTCCGAGACGAAGATTACGTTTGTCGAGGGCGAGAACGGCTGGATGAAATGTACCGTTGTGGTCGAGCACACCTATGATGTGACGCTTGATGACAACGACATGCATGGCTCGCTTCAGGCAATGCGTGAACTGCTGACAGGTGCGGGAGAGTTTGCCACAAAGGACACCGTAGCGAATGTCGATGAGAACGCTGCGACCGAGCGCGGCATACCATATTATCAGAAATCCTTTGACCTTCTGGCACGTCAATTCGCCGAGCAGTACAACAAGCTTAATCAGGGCTATATGGTCAATGAGAAGGGCAATTATATTGATAAGGATGGCAATGAGCTGGAGATTGGCGGTGTACCCGGCCCCATAAGCAAGACCAACGGACTTTCGCCGGAACAGGAGGCAGCGCTCGAGGCCGCAGACCTTGACCTGAATACGTGGCTTGAGCTTAACAATGCCAAAAAGCCTGAGGGCATGGGCGTGCTATTCAGTAACCGCGGCGACGGGGACGACACCGAGGGTATAACCGCAGCTAACATTTCAATCTCAGCGAGCTGGGACCGCGGCGACGTAAAGATTGTGCCAACATTTGTCGAGCTGTTTGGTAAGGATCCGGGGCCGCTGCTCGATGAAAACGGCCAGCCTGTGCTCGGAGAAGACGGCAAACCGCTGCCGAACACCACTCAGAATGAGAATGTAAACCACATGATAAGCATGATAAACCAGTCCCTGCTCTATGACCCCAGGACTCTGGTTGAGGATGCGAGCGGTACGAAGCTGTTCCAGGGCTCGTTCAACGATATGTTCAGCAATATGAACATCGTTCTCGGAAATAAACAGCACACCACGAACGTGAAGCTCAACGCGCAATACGCCTCTCTCGTGGAGACCGACTCCAGCCGCGAAGGAGTGTCGGGAGTTGACCTCAACGACGAGGCGATGAATATGATGCAGTATCAGAAGGCCTATTCCGCTGCCTGCCGTCTTATGACCACCATAGAAGAGGCGCTGGACCGTCTGATAAATAATACCGGCATTGCCGGAAGATAACGGCAAGGAGGTTTTCGCAGTATGATTCGTGCAACTACAGGCGGCGTGCTCAAAAGCTACCGCAGCAATTTGATGAACTCATTTATAACGCTGAACAAAGCGCGCGACACCGTGCTGTCACAGCGCGTGTTCAACTCCTACGCCGAGGACCCCGCCGCAGCGGCTAAGGCTTTCAAGCTGCGTAAATCCCGCATGAGTGTGGAGAGCCAGCACAGCATATGCAATGATGCCTACCGCAAATATCAGACCGCGTGGAGCTGCCTCGACTCTGTCGATAAGCTGATAGACACCGACAACGGCAAGGCCCTGAGCACGCTCAAGGGCACCACGCTGAAAATGCTTAACGACCCGACGGGTGACGCGCGCGAGCAGCTTGCCGAGGCGCTTGACCAGATGTCGGAGACCATTGTGCAGACGCTGAACCAGAAGTATGGTGATAACTTTATTTTCGCCGGAGCCGACGGCCACAATGTACCTTTCGAGGTTCGTCAGGTTGACGGCAAGAATAAGCTGTTCTATCGCGGCGTCGATGTGGACGCGGCCGTGCCGGAGACGATGAAGATGGCAGACCCGGCAGACCCGACAAAGCAGATAGATATAAAGCTCAACGCCGCAGGTGAAATCGATCCCGCCGGCACAAGCTATCTCTCCGCTGACGCGCAGTTGGTGAAGGTGCCGAAGCCGGCCATGAATGGCGGCGCTGAGATAAGGCTTAACGCAGACGGACATGTTGACCCAGCCGGAACCACTGTTCTGATGGAGGGCTACACGACAATCACAAAGGCTGATTATGATGCTTTGGTCCAGGTTGACCCCACAGCGCCTGAAACGAAGGTGCTTAAGGATGGCGCTGACGGAACAACTCCGTATATGGTCAAGGATAAAGACGGCAATGACGCTTATATTATCATAGAAGACAACTTCAAGACCATGACGGATGACGAGATTCAGGCTGTTGAGGACAGTGCACTCAAGAATGCCGATGGAACCCTGTATACAACGACGGACGCCGACGGAAACGAGTGCTACATCGTGGCAAGCGATGACAACATCATCTCCGAAGCGAAGTATGAGAAGGCCTGCTCAGACGCGGAGAAGCTCGAATATTTAGCGAATGAGAAGTATTTCGTAGATATCGGCCTGGGCTTCCAGGAAAACAATAAGGGTAATCTAATTGAGTCAAGCGGCTTCAACGCCTCACTCATCGGACTGAACTTCGTTGGTTACGGCAAGGACGGCGACGGGGACCCGAAAAACATCTATTCCATCGTACAGAAGATGAAGGATATTGCGGGCAAGATTAAAGAAGGCGAGAAATGGAGCGATTCTGACTATAATGAGTTTAACGGCCTTGTCAAAAAGCTTGAGGGAGCATCGTCCGAGTTTAAGACCGCGTACACCAATATGGACGCCAGCACAACGAAATTGAAAAACAACCTTTCGTTGCTTGAGGAAAATTTCTACAACCTCCAGGAGCAGTACGCTGACATTGAGGACGCCGACATGGTCGAGTCAATTACCTCCTTTATCTGGGCGCAGTATTGCTACAACGCCGCGCTGAAGGTGGGCAACAATATACTTTCGGAAAGCCTTATGGATTATCTGAACTAATTATATAGAACAAAAATTTTTTCAGCATATATCTACATCTATTCAGAGAGGAGCGGAACTTTTAGTCATGTATCCATTGATTGAAATTAAAACCGTCCCCATAGAAATCGAGATGAAGGTTACGCCCGCGAAGATAGAATACAGCCGCGGCACGGCCGACCTTGAGGTTTCCCGCGGGGATGGAGGGCTGAGTATAAAAAGCCGTCCGATAAAGCTAAATATCGACACTTTTGAAGCTCGTAATTCCATTACACCAACAGCCATGCGCTCGGTGGAGCAGTACGCGCAGCAGGGCCAGCAGGCCTCATATACGGCGACTGCTACATACGCGCAGCAGGGCCATATGCTACTTGAAGCAAAGATTGGACAGGATATGATTACACAATTTGCTGCTGATGCGCAGATGAAAAACTACAAACCTAACGTAGGGATTGAGTTTCTGCCTAAGACCGGACCCGAGATTACTTGGGACCCCGGAGAGATGCACATCCGCTATGAGATGGATAAGCTCAACTTTGACTGGCGAGTAAACCAGCCGCAGTTTGAGTTTACCCCAGGCGATATTGAGCTTTCCGTGACGCAGCAGCCTGACGTTGTAATCAAGTATGTTGGCGGCCCGATATATGTTCCGCCCTCTTCCGACCCCGACTATACGCCGGTGGACGTTGAGGCATAAACGTCTCTGCAAACAGGCAAAGCCTCAAGGCCAAATGGAGGAATTTTTTGTGAAGCTGCAAACCAAGTATTTTGGCGAGATTGACTATGAGCGTGGAGACGTGCTCACCTTCCCTACCGGACTGTTCGGCTTTGAGGAAGAGCGGGAATTTCTTCTGCTTCCGTTCGAGGGAAGCGCGGAAACCATGCTGTGTTTCCAGAGTACGCAGACGCCAGCTCTGGCATTTGTGTCAATGAATCCTTTTGCCCTGCTTCCTGACTATGAGCCTGCATTGCAGAATCATGAGCTTGAGGAGCTGGAGGTAAAGGAGAGTACCGAGCTGGCGTTTTATGTGTTGTGCGTGGTGAAGAACCCCGTGGCAGACAGCACGGTCAACCTCAAATGCCCTGTGGCGATAAATCCTGACACACGCGTGGCACGGCAGGTGATTTTGGACACTGACAGATATGAGATGCGTCATCCTCTGGCCGAGTTCGGCGAGAAGGAGGAAGTGCGATGCTGATTTTACAGCGCAAGGCCGGTGAGTCGCTTGTAATTGGCGGGGACATAACCGTGCGCGTGGTGTCTGTGGACGGTGTTCGCGTGCGTCTGGCCATAACCGCACCGGATGATGTGTCCATATTGCGCAGTGAGCTTGTCACCGCAGCGGACGCAAACCGTGACTCGGCCATGGAGGAGAGCGCCCCTGCTGAGCTGCTGAACCTGCTGGGCGGTGTGCTCGAGCGGGAAAAGGATCCGGAGAAGCCGGAATAAAGCCGTTAAAAAACCTGCGGGTTTTTTATAATTGCAAAGCGTATGCGTGATTGCAGGCTGAAGGATTAGCCTGTAGTCGTGAAAGGAGGACTGCCCTATGATGGAATCCATAGCCGGAATGGCCATGGACATGAGCGCTGCTTCCTTTGCAACCAACTATTCTGTGTCCGTCACCAAGAAGATGATGGACACGCAGGAGCTGGCTGCCCAGGAGCTGCTCAACATGCTGCCCGATATTCAGTCTCTTCCGAAGGGACAATATATCGACACATACGCATAAAGTTCAAAAAGAAGAAACCCTCCTCAGTCAAAGCTGAGGAGGGTTTCTTCTTTTTGAAATATTAGAATTAAAACCTTGCAGATTTATACTTGCTCGGGGTTTAATTTGAAAATGACGGTAGAGGGAATCTCTGCGCTTTTCCGGTATATTGCGCGATGGTTACAGGGGGCATAATTATGAATGTGCGGTGGAGCTGAGCATGGTTGAGGATATTGAAAAGGTGGGAAAAGACGGATTGAGAGAATGGAAAAAACAGTAAAATTCACCTGAAAGACTTGAAATCACAGGGATTTTTGCTTGTTGAAAACCCTGTGGGGAATGTTGATAACTCATGGGCATAGTAATGCAGGAGCTTCACGGAATATGGTTATGCGAAGGTTCATGGGATGACATAATGTGATAATAGTATACATAATCACATAGAGAGGGAAAGAGAAAAAATTTTTTGTGCGAAAACTTTGTACAAAAAATCAGCTTGACATACACAGCGGTGTAGAAAAATGAAGGAAAAAATTCAATATTACAAATGGTAATTGACAGGTGCATTTGATAAGGGGACATAAGCGATTGCATAAGCATTTTTAACACCACAGGTAATCGAGTGGCGCTCAGAGGGAAGGCTGTATTTCGCTGTCAGAGGCAAGATGCCGGTAGACAGTGAAATACATGGTTATGAAGCAGGCCAGACCGCCTATCAGGTCGGAGATGGGCTCGGAGAGAAACACGCCGTTTATGCCAAGCCCGAGACCCGGCAGGAACAGGACCAGCGGTACGACGATAATAACCTTTCGCAACAGAGAGAAAAACACGGCCTGCCTGGACTTGCCCAGTCCGACAAAGATACTCTGGCCGGACATTTGCAGCGACATTAGAATGAAGCCGCAGAAATACATGCGCATGGCCGGCTCGCAGGCGTCAAGCATGGCCTGCTCGTTGTTGAAAACGAGCACTAAAGCGCGCGGCAGCAGCATTATTATAAGCCAGACTATGACTGAATAGGCCACATTTGCGACAACAACAAAGCGTATGCCTTGTCTGACTCGGTCATGACAGCGTGCTCCGTAGTTGTAGCCGAGCACCGGCTGGGCGCCCGAGCTCAGACCGTTCATTATCATAAACACCACTTCGCGCACCGAGCTTATGACAGTCATGACACCGACGTAGAGGTCGCCGCCGTATTGTTGAAGCTGGACGTTGCAGAAAATCTGGACTATGCCTCCGGTCGCGCACATTACGAAGCCGGTAACGCCAAGGGCGAGTATGCGCCCGACGATGCGGGTGGAAAGGAGCATATTTTTCGGGTGCAGGTCAAGTATGGCATGGCGGCTGGTGAGAAACAGAAGAGCCCAGGCCGCCGAGAGGGCCTGGGAAATGACCGTTGCCACGGCAGCGCCTGCTATGCCCATGTCCAGCGTGAAGATGAACACGGGATCGAGCGCGATGTTTACCACCGCGCCGAGCAGGACCGTGAGCATACCGACTGTGGCGAAGCCCTGGGCGTTTATGAAGCTGTTCATGCCGAGGCTTATCATCACGAACAGGGTGCCAAGTATGTAAATTTGAGCGTAGTCCGCGGCATAGGAATAGGTGTCTGCGCTGGCGCCGAGAAGATATAGTATAGGCTCCATGTAGACGAGAAACAGCGCCGTCACTGCCGCGCCGATTATCAGCAGCATGGTCAGGGCGTTGGCCATAATCTTCTCGGCATAGTCTATGCGGCCCTGGCCTCGGGCAATGGAACACAGCGGCCCACCGCCCATTCCGCACAGGTTTGCCAGAGCGGCGATAATCGACACTATCGGCATGGTGAGCCCCAGGCCCGTGAGAGCGTAGCTGCCCACGCCGGGGATGTGGCCGATATACATGCGGTCGACTATGCTGTAGGCCACGTTCACAAGCTGTGCCAGCGCCATTGGGACAGCCATGCCGAGGATAACGCGCCACATAGGTCCCTTTGTAAAATCGTTTTGTATTTGTTTATTTTGCTTAATCACGTTTTTCGCTTCTTCCCGCGGCCCGTGCCGCGATTTATTTCTCGCCCCTCAGACGGATTATCTGGTCGCGCAGCTGCGCGGCAATCTCAAACTCGAGCATCTTCGCCGCTTCGCGCATCTGACCTTCGAGCTTTGCTATTTCGGCTCTCCGCTCGCTGTCGGTCATCTTTACTCCGGATTTGTTCTTCAGGCGTGCGGAGGGAGCTGAGATTTCCATGAGCTCGCGCACGCTCTTGATTATCGTTTTCGGAACTATACCGTGCTCGGAGTTGTAGGCCATCTGTTTTTTTCGGCGGCGCTCGGTCTCGTCTATGGCACGCTTCATACTTTTTGTGACTGTATCGGCGTACATTACGACGGTGCCTTCGGCGTTTCGCGCCGCGCGACCTATGGTCTGGACAAGGCTTGTCTCGCTGCGCAGAAAGCCCTCCTTGTCCGCATCGAGTATCGCCACAAGGCTGACCTCCGGCAGGTCGAGTCCCTCGCGCAGCAGGTTAATGCCAATTAGAACATCGAACTCGCCTAAGCGCAGGTCGCGGATTATCTCCATGCGCTCAATAGCACCGATGTCATGGTGCATATATCGGCAGCGGATGCCCGCGTTGGTAAGGTACTGCGTCAAATCCTCCGCCATTCGCTTGGTCAGAGTGGTCACCAGCGTGCGCTCATTCCTGCCGGCACGCTCATTTATCTCGCCTATAAGGTCATCAATCTGCCCCTCGACCGGACGCACGGAAATTTCAGGGTCCACAAGACCGGTGGGGCGGATTATCTGCTCAACTATCTGCCCGGCTCGTTCGCGTTCGTAATCTCCGGGAGTGGCTGAAACGTAGGTGACCTGGTGTATCCTCTGACGGAACTCGTCAAATTTCAGAGGCCGGTTGTCGAAGGCGGAGGGCAGGCGGAAGCCGTACTGTACGAGACTTTCCTTCCTCGCTCGGTCGCCGTTGTACATTGCACGCACCTGCGGCAGCGTGGCGTGGCTCTCGTCGATAAAGAGAATGAAGTCGTCGGGGAAATAGTCCAGCAGAGTCATTGGCGGGGAGCCGGGCTCGCGGCCGGAGATTATACGGCTGTAATTTTCTATGCCGGAGCAGTAGCCGAGCTCTTGCATCATCTCAAGGTCGTAAGCTGTGCGCTGGGCGATTCTCTGGGCCTCAATGAGCTTACCGTTTTCCTGAAAATATTTCACACGCTCGTCGCACTCATGGCGGATCTCCCGCGCGGCGTTCTCCATTTTCTCGTGAGTAGTGACATAGTGGCTGGCCGGCCATACGGGGATGGTTTTCAGGCGCATGGTGACGTTACCGGTTATGGGATTAATCTCGCTGACCCTGTCAATCTCGTCGCCGAAGAACTCCACGCGGATGGCGCTCTCCTTCCAGTAGGCCGGCCATATCTCCACCGTGTCGCCGCGCACGCGGAACATGTTGCGCTCAAAGGCGATATCGTTGCGCTCGTAGCGGATGTCGATGAGTCGGTGAAGCAGCTCATCTATTGGTATGGTGTCGCCCACACGAAGGGTGACCATCATCTTCTCAAAGTCCTCCGGCTCGCCCAAACCGTAGATACAGGAGACGGAGGCCACGACTATGACATCCCGGCGCTCGAGCAGGGAGGCCGTTGCAGACAGGCGCAGGCGGTCGATTTCCTCATTGATGGAGCTGTCCTTTTCAATGAAGGTGTCCGTGCTGGCGATGTAGGCCTCAGGCTGGTAGTAGTCGTAGTATGAGACGAAATACTCCACAGCGTTTTCCGGAAAAAACTCGCGGAATTCACTGCAAAGCTGGGCGGCAAGAGTTTTGTTGTGTGCCAGCACCAGGGTTGGGCGCTGCACGCGCTCGATGACCTTGGCCATGGTGTAGGTCTTGCCGCTGCCGGTGACCCCCAGCAGAATCTGCTCGTCAAGTCCGCGGCTGAGACCTTCCGCAAGCGCGGTAATGGCCGCCGGCTGATCCCCCGTGGGCTCGTAGGGCGCGTGCACCTTAAATTCCAAAACGACGCCTCCTTGTGACATTAATTAATCTAAAATTTAATTATAACACATAATAATCCATAGTACAATGTATATAATACGTTTTGCTTGAAAAATGACCGCGCGCGGTTTATGATGTAAAAAACGAAGGGAGATACGGTGGTGCATTATGTGACGGTTAAGGGGATACTTTCGGCCAAAAACGGGATGAACATCTACCGGGGCTGTACTCACGGCTGCATTTACTGTGACAGCCGCAGCGCCTGCTACAATTTCGGGCACGCCTTTGAGGATGTAGAGGTCAAGGAAAACGCAGTGGAGCTGCTTGACGAGGCGCTGCGGCGAAAACGGCGCCCGTGCATGATAGGCACTGGCTCTATGACGGACCCTTACATCCCGCTGGAGCAAAAGCTGGGGAATTTTCGCCGCGCGCTTGAGGTGATATACCAACGAGGCTTCGGCGTGGCGCTGATTACCAAGTCCGCGCTTGTACTGCGGGATATCGCCCTGCTGCAAAGGATAAACGAGCGCGCCAAATGCGTGGTGCAGATGACGCTGACCACGGCGGACGAGAAGCTGTGCCGTAGGCTTGAACCGAACGTGAGCACAACACGCGAGCGTGTGGACGCGCTAATGCGTTTGAAAGAGGCGGGGATACCGACCGTGGTGTGGCTGGCACCCCTGCTGCCGTTCATAAACGACACGGAGAAAAACATCTCGGACATACTCGACTGCTGTGCCGAGGCGGGGGTTTACGGTATTGTATGCTTTGGGATGGGGATGACTCTGCGCGAGGGCAGCAGGGAGTATTTCTACGCTCAGCTGGACCGGCTGTTTCCGGGGCTGAAGGAGAAATATATACATACCTACGGTGGGCGCTATGAGTTGACAAGCCCGAACGCGCATAGGCTCTGGCGGCTGTTCAGGGAGAAGTGCGCGCAGGACGGTATAGTCGGTGATCAGGCAAAGGTGTTTAATTTTCTGACGAGGCTCGGCGGTTCCGAAACAGTGGAGCAGCTCAGCATGTGGTGAAATCTCGCTTTTTTGTGCAGAAATTGAGAGGCGAAAAAGGTTGCGGCGCGGTATAATGAAAAAAATCAGCGGAAAGGAAGACAAGACAAATGGAATGGGTGGAGAGACTCAACCAGTGCATGGACTACATTGAGGAGAATCTTGCACAGGAGATAAACACAGGGCAGCTCGGCAGGCTTGCCTGCTGCTCGCCGTATCATTTTCAGCGCATGTTTACCTACATGGCAGGCGTGACTTTCTCGGAGTATGTTCGCAGAAGGAAAATGTCACTGGCTGCGGAGGATTTGCTCAGCGGCGGGGAGAAGGTTGTGGATATCGCACTGAAATACGGTTACAGCTCCCCCACGGCCTTTAACCGGGCGTTCCAAGCCATACATGGTGCATCTCCCTCGGCCGTCAGGAGTGAGGGCCGGAGCGTAAAGACCTTTCCACCGATAAAATTCAATATTTCCGTACAGGGAGGCTATGAGATGAATTACCGGATAGAGAGCAGACCGGCGTTCCGCATAGTTGGAGTTTCAACGCCGCTGGAGCAGGAGCTGGAGAAAAACTTCGAGTGCGTGCCGGAGCTTTGGCAACGCGCGGCAATGGACGGGACGATTGAACGCTTGGCAGGGCTCATGGACACGCCGCCTATGGGGCTTTTGGGAGTAAGCGCCTGCGGTAGTGCAGAGCAGTGGAGGTATTTTGTAGCAGTGTCCAGCACACGTCCGGCCGAAGACTTCGAGGAATACACGGTGCCGGCGTGTACCTGGGCGATTTTCTCCGGAGAGGGGACGAACCGCTCGATACAGGAGCTTGAGCAGCGGATAGTAACACAGTGGCTCCCCAGCTCCGGCTACGAGTATGCCGACGCGCCCGACGTGGAGGTGTACCTAAACGCGGACCCTGAAAACGCTAAATTTGAGGTTTGGATTCCTGTGGTGAAAAAGTAAGGCATCAGAGAGCATATTGTGTTATAATAAAGACAGAGCTTATGCTCTGCCTTTATTATTCTTTTCACGGTGAGGGAGGCGGGCTCATGGAGGCCAGACGCTACATTGCCATAGACTTAAAATCGTTTTACGCTTCGGTAGAGTGCGTCGAGCGTGGGCTGGACCCAATGCGCACCAACCTTGTGGTTGCCGACTCCACGCGTACGGAAAAGACGATATGTTTAGCGGTTTCCCCCCCGCTCAAGGCACATGGAATTCATGGCAGGGCTCGGCTTTTTGAGGTTGTGCAGACGGTGGGGCGGATTAACGCTGAGCGGCGTAGAAGGGCTTCGGAGCATGAAATGCACGGCTCGTCCTGCGATGACGACGAGCTCCGTGCCGACGCATTACTTGAGCTTGATTACATTGTTGCTCCGCCACGCATGGCACATTATATGAAATGCAGCACCGAAATTTATAAGATTTACCTTAAATACGCAGCTGCCGAGGACATTCACGTATACTCAATAGACGAGGTGTTCATCGACGCGACGCGTTATCTGAGCGCCAGGGGACAGAGCGCGAGGGAGCTGGCGGTGGAGATAATTTCAGACGTGCTGCGCACAACGGGCATAACAGCCACGGCGGGGATAGGGACAAACCTCTATTTGTGCAAGGTGGCGCTGGACATATGGGCCAAGCATGTGCCGCCGGACGAGAACGGTGTGCGCATAGCCGAGCTCGACGAGCTCAGTTACCGGCGCAACCTATGGACTCACAGGCCGCTGACGGATTTCTGGCGTATCGGACGGGGTTACGCAAAAAAGCTGGAGGCGAACGGCCTTATGACAATGGGCGACATTGCACGCTGCTCTCTGGGCGGTGCGGAGGACTACCACAACGAGGCGCTGCTCTACCGTCTGTTCGGCGTCAACGCCGAGCTGCTTATTGACCACGCTTGGGGATGGGAGCCATGTACCATAGCGGATGTGAAGGAATACCGTCCGGAATCCAGCAGCATCGGGGCAGGACAAGTGCTTCCATGCCCCTACGGCTTTGAAAAGGCGCGTCTTGTGGCCTGGGAGATGGCTGAGAGGCTCTCGCTCGAGCTGGCGGAAAAACGCCTTGCGACGAGGCAGCTCTCCCTTACCGTGGGGTACGACGTTGACAACCTGAAGGACCCTGAACGCAGAGAAAAGTATGATGGGGAAGTCAAGGCGGACCGTTACGGACGTGCGGTGCCGAAGCACGCGCATGGGGTGGAGAGGCTGCAGCTGTTCACGGCTTCCACGCGTCTTATTTCCGCGGCGGTGACGCGGCTTTTTGAGCGCATAGTTAACAGACAACTGCTTGTACGCAGGCTGTACCTGACGGCCGAGGGCGTTGTGGACGCGCGCTCAGCCACGGAACAGCCCGATGAAGAGGGGGAACAGCTTGACCTGTTTACAGACTATGACATGCGCCGCGCCGAGCGCGAGGCGCAACGGGAAATGCTTGAGCGGGAGCGGCGGCTTCAGCAGGCGATACTCGGGGTGAAGAACAAATTCGGGAAAAATGCCATACTCAAGGGCACGAATTTCGTAGAGGGCGCGACAGCAAGGGAGCGTAATGAAAAGATAGGCGGGCACAGGGCGTAAATTCAGGCGTGCATCCATTATTTTGGGAAGTAGAGGCAGAAGACGATGGAGAGAGGTTATACCACGGAAAAGATAAAAATTCCCTCTGAGGGAGGGAATTTGAGCTTGCTTATTTTTAGGCCGGAGGGAACGCCACCGGTCCAGGGACGAACGGGGGTGCTCTGGATACACGGAGGAGGCTATGTCGCCGGCATGGCGGAGATGGCCTACTTCACGCGGGCAATTACGCTGGTGAAAAAATTTGGCGCGGTTATCGTTTCTCCGGAATACCGGCTGGCGCCACGGTATCCCTATCCAGCCGCATTGGAGGACTGCTGCGCCGCGCTGGTCTATCTTAGAGACCACTCGGCTGAGCTGGACGTAAATTCCGCGCAGCTGATGGTCGGCGGTGAAAGCGCCGGGGGAGGGCTTACAGCGGCAGTATGCATGTGGGCGCGCGATAAGGGGGATGTTGCCGTGGCATTCCAGATGCCGCTATATCCCATGCTGGACGACCGGGACACGCCCTCATCACGCGATAACCACGCCCCAGGCTGGAACACACGGCGCAACCACCGAGCATGGCGGGAGTATCTCGGCGGGATGTACGGCGGGAATGTGCCCTGCTACGCCGCACCGGCAAGGCAGACGGATTTTTCGGGGCTGCCTCCGTGCTATACCTTCGTCGGCGACGCGGAGCCGTTTTACTGCGAGACGCTTGACTTTGTGGAGAGGCTGCGCGGCGCGGGCGTTGATGCTCACGTGGATGTTTACCCAGGCCGTTTTCACGCCTTTGACATTTTGCAGCCGTTCACGAGAGATGCGCGCCGGGCGAAAGAGGCGTTTGAACGGCACTACGCCTATGCCGCAGAGCATTACTTTGCACCGCAGCCGGAGGAGAAGGGGGCAAGGACATGAGCGGGGCGAGTCCCTATGAGGATATAATCGATATGCATCACCATGTTTCGGAGACTCGCGCCCCGATGTCCATGCGAGAGCGTGCAGCGCAGTTTTCGCCCTTCGCTGCATTAAGCGGATATGAGGACGCGGTGCGTGAGAGTGCGCGAATGACGCAGGAGAAAATCGAGCTTGGCGAGGACGCGCAGGAGGCGCTGGACGAGGCGCTGCGCCGCGCCGCCGCTTCTCCGGAGACGGAGGTGGCTGTAACCTATTTTGTTCCGGACGAAAAGAAGTCCGGCGGGCGGTATGTCACCGCTGCCGGACGCGTAAGGCGTGTGGACCCAGTGCGCGGCCTGCTTGTTTTGAGCGGAGGAGAGCGCATAGGCTTAGAGGAGATATTGAGCATAGACGAAGGAGATGCCTGGGATTTGGAAACTCGATGTGGAGAAGAATGACAGGATGGGAACACGGAGTCAGGCGGCGGTTATCTTATTTTCTCTCCGCCGGAGCCGGATAAATATAATGATACAAATAACGAGCGACACCGCGGAGCCGGAGGTTGTAGCCAGGCCCATCGGGAACAGAGAGGAGGGAAAGTGGGCAGAGGCGAGGTAGGCTACGGGGAGGCGCGCAAGCAGCGTGCCGATGAAGCTGTTGAGGAAGGACATGCCCGACATGCCGCAGGCGCAGAAATAGCCGTTGAAGCAGAACTGGATACCCGCGAGTATGCAGTCGAAAACATAGCCGCGCATGTACTGCCCGCCGAGGTGGATGACATCCGAGCTTTTTGAGAACAGGCTTACTACCGGCTCAGCCCACAGCATCATTGCCCCCACTGCGAGCAGACCGAAACCCGACGCGAGCAGGATGGCGTACCACAGCGTCTGCCGTGCCCGCTCAGGTTTACCCGCGCCGATGTTCTGGGCCGCCAGTGCAGAGACGGTGGAGAGCATGGCAGAGGGCATAAGGAACAAAATACCCATGAATTTTTCCACGATACCGACCGCGGCCGCGTCATTCAGACCGCGCTTATTCGCTATGGCAGCTACTACGAGGAAAGAAAACTGGATAAAGCACTCCTGAAGCGCCACAGGGATGCCGCCCTTGAGTATGCTGCCGATGACATTCCTTTGGGCAATGAGGTCGCCGCGTGTGAGGCGAATGCCCGTACTGCGGCTGCGCGTTATAATCAGCAGAGAGACCGCCACGCTGATTGCCTGCGAGACTGTGGTCCCCAGCGCAGCCCCCGCAGGACCCATTTTCAGCGCGCCGATGAACAGACAGTCCAGCAGAATGTTTGACACGCAGGCGATGGCCACGAAGTACATGGGGCTTTTGGAGTCGCCCATGCCGCGGAACACGGAGCTTATTACGTTGTAGGCCGTGATAAACGGGATTCCGGTAAAGCAGATTGTCAGATACGCGCGCGTGCCGGCCACGGCCTCCGGCGGCGTGGACATGAGCGAGACGATGTAGTTCAGCATCAGGAGGGTGCAGAGCATGAACGCGAGAGAAATCGCGACAAATAGCGTAATCGTGTTTCCGATGGCGGAGGAGAGCTCCCGTGGCTTTTCACTGCCGACAGCCCTTGCAATCAGCACTGTCGAGCCCATGGACAGGCCGACAAGCATCATAGTAATCATGTGCATGACCTGACTGCCGATGGACACCGCGGTGGTGCTGTCGGTGCCGTTGAACTGACCGATTATAAACATGTCCGCAGTGCCGTACAGCGTCTGCAAAAAGTACGAGATAAAAAATGGTATTGAAAATTGCAGTATATTTTTGAATACACTGCCTGTCGTCAGATTCTTTTCCATGCTCTGAGGTCCTTTCGCGTTATTGCTCACCATGGTATATCGCAAACGCGAATAAGTCAAGGTGCAATACGCTCTGTATACGCTATTAGGAGCGCAGGAAGTCCAGCAAAGCGCGGCAACCCTCACTTATGTTTGCATATGCGGCTTCAAAATCGCGGGTGTACCAGGGGTCGGCAACCTCCGCTTCGCGCCCGGCAAACTTCAGGAGCATATGCAGCTTTTCAGCGCAGTCCCCGCCGGGGCAGAGGATGCGCTGCATATTGCGCAGATTGGCTCGGTCCATGCCGATGAGCAGGTCAAAGCGGTCGTAATCCGCGGACGTTAGCTGCCGCGCGGTTTTGCCCGAGCAGTCGATACCCAGCGCGCTGAGCAGCCTGCGCACAGGCGGGTAAACCCCGTTGCCAATCTCATCTGTACTTGTGGCGGCGGAGGCGATGTAAAAGTCATTCTCCAGTCCCGCTTGTTTTACCAGGTCCTTCATTACAAACTCGGCCATCGGGCTGCGGCAAATGTTGCCGTGGCAGACGAAAAGTATTTTAGTCATTATATCGAAAAACTCCTTATCTATTGATACTTATCGGCCTGCGCGCTGTAAAAGCGGACGCTTTATAAACAGCGACCTTATTTCCCCTCACTCAGTCCCTTTTTGAAATCCTCGGCGGCACGAAGCTGCTCGTCAGCGCTGCGGAGAGACAGCTCGGTTACGATGTCGCCGCCGTAGAGACGGGCCAGCTCGCGCAGGCGGCCTTCACGGTCAAGCTCGGTCACGGCGGTATAGGTTCTGCCGTCACGCTCAGCCTTGCTTATGGCGAAGTGAGTATCTGCCAACGCTGCTATCTGCGGCAGGTGTGTGATACATATAACCTGCTTGTGACGGGCCAACGCAGAGAGCTTTTCGCCAACGCGCTGAGCCGCGACGCCGGACACGCCGGTGTCGATCTCATCAAACACCAAGCTTGGCACAGAGTCCTTCTCAGCGAAAACACTCTTCATCGCTAACATTATGCGCGAAAGCTCACCTCCGGAGGCTATACGGGAAATGCGCCCCGGCGCCTCGCCGGCATTCGCGCTCATTAGAAAACGTATCTCATCACCTCCGGTGGAGTTGAAGCCGTCCTCGTTTTCGAGCGGCTGTATGTCCACAGAGAAGCGTACGGAGGGCATGTTAAGGTAGCGAAGCTCGTCGGTTATGCGCTTTGTCAGGGCCACGGCCACAGACTGCCGCGCCGCGCGCAGGGCCTCGGCAGACTGCCTCGCGTTCTGTCTCTCGCGCTCAAGCTGCTTTTGAAGCTGGACGAGACGGTCGCCGGCGTACTCAATCTCATCAAGCCGCTTGCGGCATTGCTCGAGATGGTCGATTAGGCCCTGTTCGTCGGTATTATATTTCTTCGTCAGGCGGCGCAGTAGGGCAAGGCGGCTTTCTATACGGTCGTACTCCTCGGGAGAGAAGTCAAGCGCTACACGCGCGTCACTCAGCCGCTCGGCTGCGTCTTGAAGCATGTAGCCGGCGTCGCTTATTATCTTTGCGGTCTCTTCCAGCTCGGGGGAATAACGTGCGGCCCGCTCGGTGAAGGAGCGTGCGTCCGCGGCAAGGCCGATTGCGCTGTTCTCACTCTCGTACAGTGCAAAATATGCGCCGTCGAGCGATTCAGTAAGCTTGTTGGCGTTGGCCATGAGCTCGCGGCGGGCGGACAGCTCTTCGGCCTCGCCGGCGGTGAGGTTAGCGTGTTCAAGCTCCTGAATCTGATATGTCAGGCTCTCGGTAAGGCGCTCCTTTTCCACGTCGTCCATGCTCAGGCATTCCATTTCACGCTTTGTCGCAGAAAAGAGCGCGTATTTTTCCGAAAAGTCAGTCAGCTCTGCCTCAAGGCCGCCGAAGCGGTCAAGATAACGCATGTGCTCAGCCTCATCAAGCAACTGACGTCCGTCGTTTTGACCGTGAACATCCAGCAACAGAGCGCCCAGCTCGCGAAGCTGCTGTGCGGCGGCGGGAAGGCCATTTATGCGGCAGGAGGACTTTCCATCGGCGTTTATTCGCCGCTGGACAATGGTCTCCTCCTCGGAATCCATTTCGTTTTCTCCGCACCAGATGCTTGCCCGCTCGTCAGTGAATACCGCGCTGACGAGGGACTTGTCAGCGCCGGAGCGGACAAGCTCGCGGCTGGTACGCGCACCCAGAACAGCGTTTATGGAGTCTATGACAATGGATTTGCCGGCTCCTGTTTCGCCCGTGAGTACGTTTAGCCCAGGGCCGAAGTCAATGTCCGAGCGCTCTATAACGGCAATATTTTCGATATGCAAGCTGCTTAACATAGTTTACACCCCGCCAGAAGGCATTATAAAAGATTTGCAATCTCCCTGTAAAAGTGCTCCGCTGAAGAGTTGTCCTTCATTGCTATGAAGGCGGTGTCGTCTCCGGCTATACTGCCGATAAGACTCGGAATGCTCATGCTGTCGAGCGCAGAACACGCGGCGTTGGCAAGGCCAGGCAGGGTCTTGATGATAAGAAGATTCTGTGCCACGGCATAGCTCACCACGCTCTCTCGGAAGATTTTGCGCAGACGCGTATCATAATCGGAGTAGCCGTCCTTGACGCCGGTGACATAACGGTAAACACCGGAGGGACTCTGTTCCTTGACAAGATGCAAGTCGCGTATATCGCGTGAGAGCGTGGCCTGTGTGCTCTTTACACCCTCGGCCCTGAGCCGCTCCATGAGCTGGTTTTGCGTTTCAATCTCATATTTTTCTATTATCTCAAGAATTTTTTCCTGCCTGGCCGATTTCATTTTCTCTCACCCAATTTCTCAAAAACTATATCATAAAAGGCCTTGCTGCCAACATGAGCAAGCAGAGTATGATGCCTCGATTTCTTGACATGCAGCACGTCGCCGTCATATACGTCAAAGCGCCCGCCGTCCACGGAGATTATCGCGCTTCTACCGCGGATGCACCGGATGTCCACCGTCACCACGCGGTCCGGTGCAAGCACAAAGGAGCGTGCAGCCAAGGCGTGGGCGCATATTGGCGTGAGGATAAGGTTTTCAGCCGTTGGCTCAACGAGCGGTCCGCCCGCGGACATGGAATAGGCCGTTGAGCCCGTGGGCGTGGCGACGACAAGCCCGTCGCCGGAAAACTCGAGCATACGCCGCCCGTCACCGCGCGCGAGCATGTGTATCGTCTGCGTGATGCCGTGAAGGGCAACGTCATTTAGCGCGTAGTCGGAGAAGACCATTTCCCCGCCTCGCTCAAGCTCCACCTCGAGCATCATGCGCGGGCTGGGAGCATAGCTGCCGCGGGCCGCAGTTATAAGCAGGTCGATGTCGCTGCGCTCGAGCTCGGCCAAGAAGCCAATCGTGCCTAAATTTACGCCGATTATCGGCACCAAATGGCCTATCATGCGCCGAGCTGTGTGCATTATAGTGCCGTCTCCGCCGAGTGAGACTACAAGCTCTGCGCCGTCTATCACATCCTCAAGAGCGCAAAAATCCGTGCCCTCCATCGGCAACAGCAAGTCTCCGTCAAGATACTCGGGGCTGACCTTCACTTCAAAGCCCGTGTTTTCCAGCAGCGCCCGGGCCTGCGCCGTTACCTCGAGCCCCTCGTCCTTGTAAGGGTTGGGGCACAGCACAACTCTTCTTTTGTCCATGTCGGGTTTTAGCTCCTTCTCGGGTTCAATGGTCCTTCAAATCACCGTGAGACGCCGTGACAACGGCCGCGGCATCAGGCTCCGTCGTTTGATATGCACCCTTTTTCAGCAGGGCCAGATATTCTATGTTGCCCTCGGGGCCCTTTATGGGGGAGTAGTCCAGGTTCATGAGCGTCAGCCCGGCACTGGGCACGAAATCAATAAAATCACGCAGCACCTGCAAATGTACATGCTCGTCGCGCACTACGCCCTTCTTGCCGACATTCTCCCTGCCGGCTTCAAACTGTGGCTTTATTAGGCAGATTATCTCACCGTCAGCCCGCAGCAGCGCTGCGGCGGCTGGAATTACAAGGCGTACGGAGATAAAGGCTAAATCCATAACCGCAAGGTCAATTTCCTCGGGTATATCATTGCGTGTGAGGTACCGCGCGTTGGTGCGCTCCATGTTCACCACGCGTTCGTCGCTTCTAAGGCTCCAGGCGAGCTGGCCGTAGCCTACATCCACCGCGTAAACCCTGCGCGCGCCGTTTTTGAGCAGCACGTCCGTAAAGCCGCCGGTAGAGGCGCCGCAGTCAAGGCAGGTCTTGCCCGAAGGGTCAACGGAAAAGACCCTCAGTGCCTTTTCCAGCTTCAATCCTCCGCGTGAGACATAGGGCAGCGAGGCGCCGCGGACTTCAATTTGTTTTTCAGGGTCCACCGGCGTGCCGGGCTTGTCCACGCGCTGGCCGTCCACAAATACCTCCCCAGCCATTATAACGGCCTTGGCCCGCTCGCGGCTGGGCGCAAGGCCGTGCTCGGTTATAAGCTGGTCAAGCCTTACTTTCTTCATTCGTTTCCTCCATCGCAAGCTTTGCCGCCGAAACGACGGACGCGGAGTCTATACCGCAGACGCGCCGCAGCGTTTCCACCTCGCCGTGTGTCACCACGCCGTCGCCAAGGTTGAGCAGGCGGGCAAAACGTACAAAGACGCAGCTCTCGGCAAGATAGGCGAGCAGCGCCTGGCCCATGCATCCGTGAGCGCAGACCTCCTCAAGCACTATGATGCGGCCGGTTTTTTTCACGGACTGCGCCGTAACGGGAAACTCATCCGCATCAAGGCGGTTGAGCTTTATCAGGTTCGTGCTCAGGCCGAGAGATTCAAGCTCATCCGCGGCGGCGAGCGCTTCGTTTATCATTATTCCGTGTGTGACTATTGTAAGGTCCGTCCCATCGCGCAGCACGGTCTCGGCCAGAGCGGATGTGTCGAGTGTATGCTTGCCCTCACTGCCACGGGGGTACCGCACCGCGGCGGGGCCCTTTGCATCCAGCGCAAGGCGCAGCATTGAGCGAAGCTCGGCGTAATTGGACGGGGCATATATAGTCATGCCAGGCGTCTGGCGCAGCAGGCCGAGATCAAAGCTGCCCTGATGCGTCTCCCCATCGGCTCCGACAAGGCCGGCGCGATCCACGGCCAGTACCACCGGCACACGGCCAAGTCCAATGTCATGCACAAGCATGTCATAGCTGCGCTGCAAAAAGCTTGAGTACACCGCGAACACGGGTCTGAGCCCTTGCGCGGCCATTCCCGCAGCCATAGCCGCGGCGTGCTCCTCGGCTATGCCCACGTCAAAAAAGCGCTCGGGATAGCGTCCTGAAAACCAGCTGAGGCCCGTGCCGTCCGCCATAGCGGCGGTTATGGCAACAATACGCCCGTCCTGTGAGGCTAAGCGGCTGAGTTCCTCGCCGAAAACCTCCGAAAAAGAGCTGACGTGGGACAGGCTCACACCCTGTGCTGGGTCAAAGGGGGATACGCCGTGATAGGACTGAGGGTTTGCTTCGGCGGGAGCATAGCCCTTGCCCTTGGTGGTGGTGACATGCACCAGCACAGGAATACGCAGTTCGCGGGCATAACGTATCACGCGTGTGAGGGTTTTTATATCATGGCCGTCTATCGGACCAAGATAGTAAAATCCCATGTCCTCAAATATGGTGTCCGGCAGGACAATGTCCTTTATCCACTCCTTGACGCCGTGTATAAGCGCGTGTACTCCGACAAACCGGCCGATGGTTTTGTGGTACAGGCGCTTGACGGCCAGGTAGCTTGGACGTACCCGCTGCCGCGCCAGCAGGCGCGACACCGCGCCTACATTGGAGTTTATGGACATTCCGTTATCGTTGAGGATTATGACTATGCTCTCGCCGGAGGCACCGCAGTTGGCAAGCCCTTCGTAGGCTAAGCCGCCTGTAAGAGCACCGTCGCCTATCACAGCGGCGACGCCGTAGTCCGCACCGGTGAGTGTTCTGGCCTTTGCCATGCCAAGGGCTATGGATATGGAGTTTGAGGCGTGACCGGAAATGCAGGCGTCGTCCGCGCTCTCGCAGGGCTTGGGAAAGCCGGACAACCCGCCGAAGCGGCGCAGAGTGTCAAACTGTTCAAGCCGCCCTGTGAGCATCTTATGCGCGTAGCACTGGTGGCCGACGTCAAAAACTATCCTGTCGCGCGAGGTGTCGTATACCCTGTGCAGCGCCACCGTCAACTCAACGGCCCCGAGGCTTGAGGCCAAGTGACCTCCATTTTTGGATGCGGCGGTCAGTATCGCGCTGCGGAGCTCCGCGCACAGCGGCTCAAGCTGGTTGCGGTCGAGCTTTTTCACATCCGCGGAGGAGTGTATTTGTGATAATAAATCCAAATTCTTGCCCCTTCCGTCAGGAAAAGTCGGGGGATTTGTCCCCTTAAACGGGAGCGGAACGAGTAAATATGCACAACTCCCATTTATACAATGATAGCAAAAATTGCCCCGAATTACAACAGTAACGGAGCAATTTTAATTAAAAAAATATACGAATATTTCTGTGAATATTTAGTATTTAATCAGTCATTTATTCCTTCCGGCAAGCTCGTCGGTTAGCCGGCAGAGGAAGTCGGTATCGTGAAACACGGCGAGGCTGTGCTTGGCAGCGGTGCTCAGGCGTTGGATTTCGAGTTCACAGCCCCCGGGGCCGAGGAGGTCAAAAAAAGTGGTTTTTCCATCGCGCGCGTCCGAGCCGGAGGTTTTTCCGAGCTGCTCGGCCGTGCCCTGCGCGTCGAGCATGTCGTCGCGTATTTGAAAGGACATGCCGAGCGCGTGGCCGAAATCGCCTGCAGCGGCAAAATGAAGCTCCGCTCCGCCCGCGGCGGCGACGCCTATCTGACAGGCTGCGTGGATGAGTGCGCCGGTTTTCAGCGAATGGGTGTGGCGCAGGGATGCCTCATCTACGGAGCTTGGTGGGGCGGCAGTGTCCAGATACTGCCCTGCGCACATGCCCATGCTTCCCGCGGCGTGGGCGAGAAGCTGTGCGCAGCGGACCACCCGCTCCGGAGGCAGTGGAGCGCCAAGCAGCGCGGCGAAGGCATCGGCCTGAAGTGCGTCGCCGGCAAGCGTGGCGGTGCACACACCGTAAACCACGTGGTTGGTGGGCTTTCCGCGGCGCAGCTCGTCGTTGTCCATGCAGGGCAGGTCGTCATGTATCAGCGAATAGGTGTGCAGCAGCTCAACGGCGCAGGCCGCGGGGAGAGCCGCGTCAATGTCCCCTCCGCAGAGCCGGCAGAACTCCAGAGTCAGCATTGGACGCAGGCGCTTGCCCCCAGCGGTGAGGCTGTAACGCTCGCTCTCGCGCAGGCGGTCCCAGGCAAGGCCGGCCGGCCGGAAATACTCGTCCAGAGCCGCATCTATTTTTTCCTTATATTCCTCGGCCTGAGTCATTATCTTATATCACTCCCCAATTAAATATGAAGTATAGTTACTGTGCGCGAAGTCCAGATTTACATAAATTGAAAGCGAGTTTAAAGTCCTTTTTGATACCTTTAACTTTCAAGAAAAAATATCACTCCTGTTCATCAAAGGGCAGTTCTTCCGGCTCGCCGTCGGGCCCCTTTCTCAGCCTCACGACCTGCTGTTCCGCCTCGTCGAGCATCGCGCCGCAACGGCGGATAAGGGCGGTGCCCTCCTCAAACAGCTTCATCGACTCGTCGAGTGCAACGTCGCCCTTCTCAAGATTTTTGACTATTTCGTCTATACGCTTGAGCGAAAGCTCAAACGACAGCTTTTTTTCAGCCATTGCTTAAATCCTTCCTTTCCGCTTTATCCTCCACACGGCAGCGCAGGCTGCCGTCATGCAGGCGCAGGCTAAGCACGTCACCCGTATTCACGATATTGATGCTGCGCACTGCCTCACCGGCGTCCGTCACGGCGAAGGCATACCCGCGCGCGAGTACCTTCAGCGGGCTGAGCGCGTCGAGCGAGGCGGCAAGGCGCACCTGCTCGCGCCGGGCTGACGAGACGGTTTTCTCCGCTGCGGAGACGAGGTGCGCGCGCATATAATCAAGCTCCATGCGCTTTTGCTCTATGTAGCCCGTGGGGCTCTGGATAACGCGACGCCCGCTCAGCTCATTGAGGGCGCGGCGCAGAGCGTCCAACTTTTTGCGCACGGCTTGCTGCGCGCGTATTTCCGCGCCAAGCAGGGCCTCGCGCATTTCCGACTGGTCGGGCACTGCCAGCTCAGCGCCGTTGGACGGCGTGGCGGCGCGCAGGTCCGCGACATAGTCGGCTATCGTCACGTCCGGCTCGTGGCCGACGGCGGAGATGACGGGAATCTCGCTGTCGTATATCGCGCGGGCCACGCGTTCGTCGTTGAAAGCCCAAAGGTCCTCAATACTGCCGCCGCCGCGTCCGGTGATGATGAGGTCGGCGACGGAGTGACGGTTGGCGTAGCCCAGCGCGCCGGTTATCTCCGCAGGGGCTTCAACGCCCTGCACGCGCACGGGCATGACGATTATTTTTGCCATGGGCCAGCGCTTTCCGGACACGCGGATGATATCGCGCACCGCCGCGCCCGCTCCGCTGGTTATCACTGCTATGCGCGCCGGAAAGCGCGGAATCGGCTTTTTGTGCGCGGGGTCGAAAAGCCCCTCGGAGGCGAGCTTGGCTTTGAGCTTTTCGTAGGCGGCGTGCAGGTCGCCCACGCCCTGAGGCTGGAGGGCGGTGCAGTAAAGCTGATAGGCACCGTCGCGCAGGTAAACCGCCACCCGTCCCATGGCCACGACGCTTATGCCGCTCTCGGGACGAAAGCGCAGCTTTGACGCGGCGGTTTTGAACATCACACAGCGCATACTGCTCTCGGCGTCCTTAAGCGTGAAGTAGTGGTGTCCCGAAGGATAGACCTTGTAGTTTGAAAGCTCGCCGGCAACGCACACGCTTTGCAGTGCCTCATCGCTCTCAAGCAGGTCGCGGATGCGGACGTTGAGCTGGCTGACGGAAAATATGTTTTCCCCCATAAGAGTTAAAACGGGCGCGCAATTACGGCGCGCCCTCTCCTTGTATTGAAATCAAAGCTCCGGCGTTGGACTGACCGGCTCGCCGGCTGAGTCCGCTTCGCCGGTCACGGCAGGCTCCTCGGTTGGGACGGAGGATTCGCCCAGCTCTCCGCGTACAAAGCTGCCCAAAACGCCGTTTATGAAAGCGGCGGTGTCGCGCTCTTCATAGCGCTTGGCAAGCTCCACGGCCTCGTTTATGGCCGCGGAGTTGGGCACATCGTCCATGTAGAGTATCTCGCACATGGCCGCACGCATTATGGCTACGGCGGTTTTGGAGATGCGGTCAACCCTCCAGCCGGAGGCGTATTTTTGTATGTAGGCGTCAAGCTGTACGCGATGGTCAAATATAAGCTGCACAAGTGTGCGGATATATCGCATCTGCCGCTTGTCGGGATACTCTTCAAAAAGCTGGCTTTCGCCGGACAGACTGGCATAGTGCTCGGTCTCGAAAAAACCGTCGAGCACGTCCTGTGCGAAGTCCTCGCTCACGGCAGTGGCAAAGCCGAGCTGCAGCGCTATCTCTCTGGCTGTCGTTCTTGTCATATACTTATTTCTCCGTTCGGTTTGCCTCGGGCTTCGTGTAAGTCCGCTTATTTGTCAATCGCCACGCCGCTGACGTGGATGTTCACGCTGGGGCTTATGCCCGTCATGGAGCTTACTGCGGAGGCAACCGCGCTCTGTGCCTCGGAAGCAACGCGGGAAATGCTCCAGCCATAGCGAACCATGACAATAACGTCTACACTTATGCCGCCATTGTCAAAGCTGACGTTCACGCCTCGGGAGATGGTTTTTTTGCCGATGGACTCATACAGCTCCGAGCCGACGCTGTTGGAAAGCCCAGCAATACCCTCAACCTCTGCGGCCGCGGCGCTGGCGATAACGGCTATCACATTGTCGGATATGTTCACGCTGCCCTTTTCTCCGGTTATGCTTATGTAATTTTCCGGCATGTACATTAACTCCAATCTGTCAGAAATGTCTGCGGATAAAATTTTCCTGCTATTCATTAAGTATACCATGCTTTTTTGTAAAAATAAATAGATAAATGTAAAATTGCAAAAAGACTTTCAAAGGCTACCGGACACTATGTCCTCCACACGGCGCAGGTCGTCCGTCTCGAAGTCAATACGCACGCCAGCGTCGTTTTCCGCGTGCTGGGGGTTGTACCAGCAGCATTTTATGCCCGCGGTATTGCCTCCCCGCATGTCGCTTGTCAGCGAGTCGCCGACTATGAGCATCTCATCCTTCGCAAAGGGCGGAATACGTTCAAACACATGCTGGAAAAATTCCGGTCTCGGTTTGTCAAAGCCGACCTGCTCGGAGATAAACACACCGTCGAAAAGCTCAAGCAGGCCGGAGCGGGTCAGCTTTCGCTTCTGCGCGGTGTAGGTGCCGTTAGTCACCGCGTACTGCTTCACGCGCAGGCGCAGGCGCTTTACAAGCTCATAGGCGTCGTCGATAAAGCATATCGTGTCGCCAAGGCGGTATTGGTACTCGTCGTTGAAGGCTGCCGCGTCCGTATGTATGCCCTCCCTGTCAAAAAACTCGACAAAGCGGCCGAGCAGCACCTCGTCCCGGCTTATTTCGCCGTATTCAAGCCGTTTCCAGTAGCCCGCGTTTATTTTTGAATAGCGCGAAATCATCTCGTCGGTGCATTTGCCCATGCCGAAGCGTTCAAAGCAGGCGCGTATGGACGCGCGCTCCGCCGCAAGAAAGTCCAGCAAGGTGCCGTCAACATCCCACAATATTGCTTTTATTGCCATGCCATGTCCTCCACGGTAGTTTTATGAAGATTATAGCATATGCGGTCAAGCGCCGGACAGAAAAATCTTGCGTGCCGGGCCGATATGCTGTATATTGATAAGCAGACAAATAAAGAAGTTAAAGCGGGAGACTGCCTTATGAAATTTCACAAGCTCAACGGAACGGGAAACGACTTTGTAATAATCGACAATATGGACGGCGCGCTCAGCCACGAAACGCTCTCGCGCATGGCGAAAAAGCTGTGCGAGCGGCACATGTCAATAGGAGCCGACGGGCTCATGGCCGTGGCACGCTCAGATATAGCGGACTTTCGCATGGAGTTTTTCAACTCCGACGGCTCCGTGGGCGAGATGTGCGGCAACGGCGCGCGCTGCATCTGCCGCTATGGTTACGAAATGGGGCTGTCCGGCCCGACGCAGACGGTGGAGACAACCTCCGGCGTCGTCACCGGACAGCGGATAGACAAGCGCCTTTACAGAATCCGCCTGACGGACCCGACCGTGATAAAGCCAGATTACAGCGTCGAGCTCGACGGCGCGCAGTACGAATGCGGCTACGTGGAGCTGGGCAGTCCCGGGCTGCCGCACGCGGTAATCCCCATGGCGGGGCTGCGGGACACGGACCCGCGGCAGCTTTTCGACATGGCGCGCCGCCTGCGCTCGCACCCCGCATTCCCCAAAGGGGCGAACGTAAATTTCTATGAGATTACAGGCGAGAACTGCGTGTTTGAGCGCACCTTTGAGCGCGGCGTGGAGGACTTTACATACGCCTGCGGCACCGGTACGGCCTCCGTGGCGCTGATACTCACGCTGAAGGGATTCAGCGATGGCTGCGGATTCAACGCCGACATGGTGGGCGGACGGCTTGTTGTGGACGTGGAGCGCGAGGGGAATGAGGTGACGGCGCTGTACCTGTCCGGACCGACGAATATCGTCGCCGCGGGCGAGATTTTAGACGAGGAACTGACAATATAAAGCGGCTTGACCGCGATTAAAAACAGCCCCCGCCGCGAGTGCGGCGGGGGCTTCGTCTATTCAGCTAAGATTTCAGGGAAAACCAGCTTCCCGTCCCGGTAAACTCCAAGAACATCGTAGGTGAGCGTTATTTCAACAT
>CATJWG010000178.1 GCA_949744165.1 uncultured Eubacteriales bacterium
CGGATAAAAAAGCCGGGGCGGGTTGACCACGGGGACAGCTTTCTGGACACCCACGCGCTTGAGCGCGAGCGGGGGATTACCATATTCTCCAAGCAGGCCGTTCTGCGCTGCGGGGCGCTTTCGCTCACGCTGCTGGACACGCCGGGGCACGTTGATTTCTCATCGGAAATGGAGCGCACTCTCTCGGTGCTCGACTGCGCCATATTGGTTATAAGCGCCTCGGACGGCGTGCAGGCGCACACGGAAACGCTCTGGCGGCTGCTTGAGCGCTATGGGGTGCCGGTTTTTATCTTTGTGACCAAAATGGACCTGGCCCCCGGCCGCGCTGCCGCTGTGCTTGAGGAGCTGCGCGCAAGGCTCTCAGAGCGCTGCGTGTCCTTCACTCCAGAGCCGGACGCGGAGGAGCTGGCCCTTTGCAGCGAGGGGCTGCTCAACGCGCACCTGTCCGGACACATGGACGACGCGGAGCTCTCCCGCGCGACAGCCTGCCGCGAGCTTTTTCCCTGCTTTTTTGGCTCGGGACTGCGGCTTGAGGGCGTGGAGGAGCTTTTGGGCGCGCTCGCGCGCTTTGCGCCCTCGCCGGAGCACGGACCGGACTTTGCTTCGCGGGTTTTCAAAATAATGCGCGACGCACACGGCGCGCGGCTGACGGTCATGAAAATAACCGGAGGCAGCCTTTCCGTGCGCCAGAGTGTGGAGTATGTCTCCGACGGCGAGCGGGTGCAGGAAAAAATCAGCCAGATACGCATTTACTCCGGCGCTAAATTTGACGCTGTGACCGAGGCCGGCGCGGGCACGGTCTGCGCGGTGACGGGGCTGTCTGGGGCTCTGCCGGGGCAGGGCCTGGGCGCGGAGGCCGACTCGCCGCTGCCGGTGCTTGAGCCGGTTTTGACCTACCGGCTGACGCTGCCGAAGGGAACGGACCCGATGGCCGCCTTTTTAAAGCTGCGCCAGCTTCAGGAGGAGGACCCGCAACTTCACATAGTATGGAACGAGCTTCTGCGGGAAATTCACATCCAGCTCATGGGCAGGGTGCAGATTGACGTGATAAAGACGCTGATAAGCGAGCGCTTTGGGCTCGAGGTGGGCGTGGACGCTGGGCGGATAAGCTACCGCGAGACTATAAAGGACACCGTTGAGGGCGTGGGCCATTTTGAGCCGCTGCGGCACTATGCGGAGGTGCATCTGCTTTTAAGCCCCCTTCCGCGCGGCACGGGGCTGGTATTTGACAGCGAGTGCCCAGCCGACGAGCTGGATATCAACTGGCAGCGGCTTATTCTGACCCATCTTGCCGAGCGGCGGCACCTCGGCGTGCTGACCGGCTCGCCGATAACAGACATGCGTATAACGCTGCGCTCGGGCCGCGCGCATGTCAAGCATACCGAGGGCGGGGACTTCCGCCAGGCGGTTTACCGTGCGGTGCGCCAGGGGCTCATGCTCGCGGAGAGCGTGCTGCTCGAGCCCTGGTACGAGTTCGAGATTGAAACGCCGCCAGAGCTCATAGGCAGGGCAATAAACGACCTGCGCGCCATGAGCGGGGAGTTTGACGGTCCGCACGCGCGAGGAGAAAACGTGTACATCTCCGGCTCGGCTCCAGTTTCGGAAATGCGCGGCTACGCCGCGGACCTCGCCGCGTGGACCGGCGGGCGCGGGCGCCTGAGCTGCCGGGTGAGCGGCTACCGGCCCTGCCACGAGCAGGAGAGGGTGGTGCGTGCTCTCAGCTATGAACCCGAGCGCGACCTTGAGAACACTCCTGACTCCGTTTTCTGCGCCCACGGCGGCGGCTTCACGGTCAAGTGGGATAAGGTGAGCGAGTATATGCACCTGGAAAGCTGCCTTGCGACCGCGCGGAAGGAGCAGGCGCGGCCGCTGCGCCGGATAAGTATAGACGAGCGCGAGCTTGAGGAAATCATGCTGCGCGAGTTCGGTCCCGCGCGCCGGCCGGTCTACCGTCCCGCGGATTCGGCGGGCGCGGCGGTAAATGGCGCGGGCTCTGCCGTGCCGGACAAAAAATCCTGCGTGATAATCGACGGTTACAACCTGATATTTTCCTGGGACGAGCTGAAGGAGCTGGCTCAGGACAACCTTGACGCGGCGCGGGCGCGGCTTATCGACATGCTCAGCAGCTACCGCAGCTTTACCGGCTGCGAGCTGGTACTGGTGTTCGACGCTTACCGCGTGCCCGGCGGGGCGGGCTCGAAGTCGGACTTCCATGGCATACACGTGGTCTACACAAGGCAGGGAGAGACGGGCGACGCCTATATTGAGCGCTTGAGCTATGAGATTGGGCGAAATTTTGCCGTGCGCGTGGTGACATCGGACGCGCTGATTCAGCTTTCTGCCCTGCGCTCGGGCGTGCTACGCGTGTCCTCGCGTGAGTTCCGCGCCGAGCTGGAGTGGGCCGCGGGACAGATTGAGCGGCTCTTGCAAAAGAGCAACGAGCGGGCGCACACCTCGCGCATAGACGCGAATAAGCTTAAAGCGGAGGACCTGAGAGATGGAAAATGACGGGCTTGAACGCCGCGCGGCGGACCTTGCCGCGCGCTGTGAAAAAAACGCGGCGATAAGCCACAGCCTGTTTTTGACTCCCGCGGAGCAGGTGCAGCTTGAGAAATGGGCGCGGCACGGCACTGACTGCACGGTGCTTTTCCACGGCGGACGCGAGCAGTGTCAGCGCCGCGCGGCCTTTTTTCTGCCGTACTGGATGGACGCGGACTGCTTCGACCCCGCGGAGCTTATCCGCTGTGTGGAAATAAAGGCGTTCTTTGGCGAGCCGGGGCACCGCGACTATCTCGGCGCGGCGCTGGGGTTGGGCATAGACCGGCAATGGCTGGGCGACATATGGATTGACGGCGGCACGGCGTGGATTTTCTGCCTGCCGAGCGTGGAGGGGCATTTGCTCGCGTCGCTGGACAAGGTCGGGCGCGTTGGAGTGAAAACCCGCGGCGTGCCGCTTGGTGAGCCGCCCACGCCAGAGGTGAAAACCGAGCGTGTGAGATTCACGGTCAAATCCCCACGCCTGGATGCGGCTGCCGCTGGGCTTTTCTCACTTTCCCGCACCGAGTGCGCACGGCTCATCGCTGCGGGTGAGTTGAGCCTCAATTATGAGTCCTGCCTCCGCCCCGACGCGGCCGTCAGGGAGGGAGATGTGCTCTCCCTGCGCGGGTACGGCAAGGGAGAAGTTACCGCTTTCGGCGGAGTTTCACGCAAGGGGAGGATGTTTATGGAGTGCGAAAGGTACATCTGAGACCCGAAATGGGCCACAAGTAAAAATTGATATGGAGAACAGCCTGGCAACACGTTGCTTTGTTCTGTTCTCCGTTTTTATTTATTTTGGTGATTTATTCACAAAGAAGTTAATCTTTTAATTAGTTTCAAACCCCTTTACATAAGTTTTATTTGTAGCTATAATAAAATACGATAATAACACGATTTCCCTCAATCACCCCCGCGCGGGGCCCGCGGCAGACAGAGTGTGCACCGCGGACACGTACATATTAAGGAGGTAAAGCACTTGGCTCATTTAAGCGACACCGCCGTGCGTCAGGTCAACGAGATATGTGACCGGCACATAGACGAAAACACTCCGCTGATAATGATACTCAGCGACATCCAGAAGGAATTCGGATATGTACCTATCGAGGTGCAGGAAATTGTCTCTGCGCGCACCGGCATACCCGTGGCGGAAATTTACGGCGTTGTTACATTTTACTCGTTCTTCTCCCTCAACCCCAACGGTAAGTACGTTATCGGCTGCTGCTTGGGCACCGCGTGCTATGTCAAGGGCGCTCAGCAGGTTATAGACAAGTTCTCTGAGCTGCTGGGCATAGCCCCCGGCGAGACGACAGAGGACGTTATGTTTCCCATTAACGCGCCCCGCGTTACCGGCGCTGGCGCCGCAGCCCCTGCCGTGACGATAAACGGCAAGATTTACGCCCGCGTGACCGTGGACCAGGTTGAG
>CATJWG010000179.1 GCA_949744165.1 uncultured Eubacteriales bacterium
AGCGCAATTATGGCAAGCATCGACAGGTATCTGCCAAGGCTGCTTTTTATCTCACGCAGAACGGACTTTATCATCTACCACTCAATCTCCTCAACCGGCCTGGGACTATCGTTTTTCGACACCTCACCTATCGTGCCGCTTTTTATGCTCACCACCCTGTCAGCCATCGCCGTCAGAGCGGAGTTGTGCGTTATTATCACTACAGTCATGCCGGTGCGGCGCGAAGTATCCTGCAAGAGCTTCAATACCGCCTTGCCGGTCCTGTAATCGAGTGCTCCCGTGGGTTCGTCGCACAAAAGAAGCTTAGGATTTTTTGCCAGCGCGCGGGCTATTGCCACGCGCTGCTGCTCACCTCCGGAAAGCTGTGCGGGAAAATTCTTCGCACGCTCTCGCAGGCCCACCTGCTCCAGTACAGCCATGGGCTCAAGCGGCGCGCGGCACAGCTGCGCGGCCATCTCCACATTTTCCAGTGCGGTTAGGTTGCCTATAAGGTTGTAAAACTGAAACACAAAACCTACCTCGTGCCTTCTGTAAGCCGTCAGACGGCGCTTTGAGTAGCCGGATATATCCTGCCCGTCGAGCATCACCCTGCCTCCCGTAAGGCTGTCCATTCCGCCCAAAATGTTCAGCAGCGTGGTCTTACCCGCTCCCGAGGCACCAACAACGACGCATATTTCTCCCTTTTCAATCTCAAAGCTCACATCATGCAGCGCCTGAATTGTGACCTCCCCCATGTCGTAGACCTTCTCAACATTGTGAAATTCAACAAACGCCATGCAAAACAACCCCAACATATTAACTTAAAGTTATTATACATGACACAGGTGAAAATTTCTACCCCCTTACCCACCCAAACTCAAAAATTCCACAGCATATTTACATAAAAGCAGACCGCTCTCATACATCCGGCACACCTCCTCTTGAAAAAAAACGCGGGTTTTTAACCCGCGTTTTCATTCTTTATTTCAATCAGTGTAAGCTGGCTGGCCGTATAGTCCGTCTCACTGGTAATCGTGTCGGTTATTCTCGCCACGGCGGCCTCGCTCAGTCCTTCCATGGGCGCAGGCACCGCTACGGTCACTCCGTCCCCGCTTATGTACACCACGCAATCGTCAAACTCCTTAGCCAGCAGAAGGTTTTCAATCTGAGACTCCTGCATCGACCAGGTCGCCATCGCCGCTATGGACTCCATGGCGCTGTCTATTGTCTCCTGCGACGCACTCTCGGCCCCCGCCGCGGTCTCAAGCAGGCTCAGTGCCTCGTCACGGCTCTGCTGCCTGGTCAGGCGCGCCGTGGCAAAGTAGGCTGACACGCTCTCACTTTTTGCCTCTTCGTTGGACGCTGTCTCCAGATACTCCTGCTCAGCCGCGGCCATTGCTGCGTCTTCCGCCGCCGCCATTGCCGGATCAGCCTGACCCGCCCGGCTGTTGTACGACCAGTTGAGGTACACCGCCGCGCACACGAACAGCAGTACTGTTGCCATGACTATGTTGCGTTTCAAATTTTTCTTCACAATTACGCCTCCCGAAATTATTTCATTTTCATAACTGATATCTTGTCGCTGCCAAGTCCTGTGTAGGATATGACAGCGTTGGTTACATCCAGCCGGACCGTGGCCAGCTCCGCGCCATCGCAGACAACCACCGCACCGTTTTTTGACAGCAGTACCTGCGCACGGCCAACGCCCTGTATCTGCGACAGAAGCGTCTCCAGTTTCTCGCTCTCCGTTGCAAGCGGAACTCCCGTGGCTTCGAGCGGGTCGCCGCCGGGCTGCTGTATTTCCGCTGTCTTTGAGCCCTCCGGCAGCAGAAGCAGCACAAGCGCGAGCAGTATCACGACAATCACGTATTTGTTTGCTGCAAGCTTTTGCAGCACGGCGTTTTTTTCAATCGTTTTCATTTATGCTCCAGTGCTGGTTTTGCGCAGTGATTCCCAGCTCCTCCTCGATTTTCTCCGAAAGTCTTCGGTCATATTGTGCCTCAATTTCCGCCTCTGCCGGATACCACACCCCCTCCGAGCTCCACCGCGCCGTGACTCTGACCTCACCCGGCTCTGAGCCAAGCAGCCGCGCTTTGTCCAATATATATGCCGCGCATCTCTCCTCTATGAATGTTCGCGACAGACTGTCCGAAATTTCCTGCGCCGTGGCCCCGATTTCCTCCGCCTGCTGGCGGCAGCGCGCAAGATTGAGCGAATAGCCGCTCATGTCCAGGCCCTTAATCGGGGAGAGCAGCGCCAGCGTCATCACCACGCCGCAGAGCATCTTCTGCACTCTTTTCACGCTCCCGTCCGGCGTCACCGCCGAGCACAGCACGCAGAACACCGCTGCGCCCGCCAGCCCAAGTATCCAGTTTCTGAGAATCTCCGTCACGCCCCCACCACCTTCAGCATTGATATAACAGATATGTAAAGCATCAGCGCCTGCGAACCGACAAGTCCGAGTATCATGCCGCAGGCCGTGCCCACGGCGTCTATCAGCTTGGCCATGGAGCCTGAGCACACCGGCGAAGCAAGGGCCGCACATGCCTTAAACAGCACATAGCGCACTCCTAACTTCAAAAATGGTGTCAGGCACACGGCCAGCACCGCGATAAGCCCGAACACACCCACTGCACCGCGGATAATCCCCGCTCCGGCCACAATGCTCCCCGCCGCATCGGACACTATTCCGCCGACTACCGGCAGAGCCGCAGAAATAGCGGTCTTGGCCGCCTTTGTTGTCAGTTCGTCCGTACTCGCGGCCACGACGCCGCTTATGCTCAGATAAAGCGTAAAAGCCGTCATCAGCGCCGCCATCACAAAACCGCAGGCCCATTTCAGCAGCTTTACTGCGCCTGTAAGGGTCCCGTCTCCCAGCGCTGCGTCGGCCAGCGCCGCGGCAAGATAGGCGCACACAAGCGGCAGCACCAGCGTGTTCGCCGTGTTTATCAGCACGTCGGAAAACAGCGCCGTGGCAGCATACTTCGCCGGTGCCGAGGTGAAAGCCCCCGCCGCGGCCGCGGCCGCGCACAGGGCCGGCAAAAGTGCATTGGCGAAATCCGTCAGTTCCGCCATCACGCTGCGTCCCATCACAAGTAGGGAATTGACCTCCCCCAAAGCTATTGCCGCCACAGCCAGACAGCCGGCCAGATTGATATAATCAAATCCCTTGCGCTCAGATGTCAGGCTTTGTGCACAGGAGCACAGGAGCACCGCAGCCATCAGTCCGGTTATGGGCTGGAGCACCTCGCGCACAGCGCCGCCCATGCGCTGCATCGCCTCATCCAACAGCCGCTCCAAACCCGTTTGTGCATCCGTGGCCATTACATCCGTCTCGCCTAAAATTTCCCGCGCCGAGTCCGGCAGGGCCTCTGATACGCTTTCCACCCCAAGCTCGTCCTCCATTGTCGCCGACGCCGGCAGGCTCAGCGCCGTCAGAAAGAACAGCGCCGCGGCCAATACTGCAATTTTTCTCATGTCAGATCCTTCAGCATGTCCAGCAGTGTACCCAACAGCGGCAGAGACACATAAAGCGCACCCACCGCGCCGATAAGCTCCACGGCTCCCGCCATCGCGCTCTGCCCGCCGTCGCGGCACAGATCCGCCGCAACGCGGCAGGTCAGCCCGATGCCCACGCATTTGAGCAGCGGCGAGAACACCGCGGACGACAAACCCGTGAGCTCCCGCGCGCGTGACATGAACTCCAGCACCGGCTCGAGCAGTCCCAGCGCAAACCACACAGCCGCGGCGCACACGGCCATTGCCAGCACCGAAGCCAGCTCGGCGTTGCTGCGGCGTATCACCAGCGCACAGAGAGTCCCGACCACGGCAAGCACCGCAGCCTTCACCACCGGCCCCGTCACAGCCCGAAAAGGCTCTTGATAAGCGCAAACAGCTCGCTTATCTCGCGCACGACGATAACCAGCACGCACACCAGCCCTGCTATCGTCACCATCAGCGCCTGCTCGTCCCGTCCCGAGCGGGAGAGCAGTATGTTCAGCACCGCGACCAATATTCCCACCGCGGCAATCTTGAAAATCAAATCAACGTCCAAGGCTTTGCACATCTCCAATCATAAGTATAAATTCGTTCTATAAAAGAATTACAGCCAACATAGCGCCGAGCGACAGACCCAGGCCGACGTATGTTTTCGCCTTTCCGTCGCGCTCCGCGCGGGCCTCCTCGGTCATGCGCTGAAGCTGCGCGCGGACGTGCTCTATCTGCGTGCACTGAGACGCGGCGTCGTAGCGCCCCAGACTGAGCCCCAGCGCGCGCAGGACCCCACGTTCCTCGTCTCCGAGCGGCAGCGCGTTTACACACGCGCTCCAGCGCTCGCTCAGCGGGCTGCCGTCCGCGGCAGACAGCTCTGCGAAAAAAGCGCGGGTTTCCTCCGGCCCGCGTTCGGCGAGCTGCCCAAACAGCTCCGGCAGCGGGGTACGCAGCAGAGAAATTTCCTCCGACATCACGCCCAGGGTCGCGTACAGCGCTGAGAGCAATCGTGCGCGAAGCTTCACGCGCGCGCTGCGCTCAAACCCCAACGCGGCTCCGGCAAGAGCCATCAGCAGCGCGCCGGCAATTTTCACGGCGCTCACAGATACTCCACCTCATAGCGCCGGCACTCCCCCGCGCCGGATATGACCACCACCACATCAAAGGCGTGCAGTTCCATAAGCTGCCGGTAAAGCGGGCGGCGGCACAGCTCGTCCAATCCCGCAGCGTGCGCCGTGGCGTACACTCTCACTCCGCAGTTGGCCGCGGCCTCTATGGCTTCTATGTCCTGCCCCGCCGTTATCTCATCCAGGGCAATTACCTGCGGGTTCATGGCGCGCAGCAGCAGCATCGCCGCGTCTGCCTTCGGCGCTCCGGTAAGCACGTCAGTGCATCGGCCAACGTCAAACTGTGGCTGTCCCTCCCAGACCGCGGCAACCTCCGCGCGCTCGTCGCACAGTGAAACGCGCGTGCCGCAGTCTGAAACCGTGCGCACAAGCTCGCGCAGAAAGGTCGTCTTTCCCCCACCTGGCGGGGAGAGAGCCAGTACGGATACGCTTGGACACGTCAGCTTTGCTATGGCTGCGGCACCCGCGCCCCTAATCTGGCGCGGAACACGGATGCACACTGAGCTCGGCATCCTCATGCCGCCCCGTTCCCCATCCGCGAGCGTGCCACACACGCCCACGCGCACGCCGCCCCGCGCGCTGACAAAGCCGCGGCGAAGCTCGTGCTCAGCCGCATGTACCGACGAGCATGTGGCCCGCTCGAGCACGGTGCTCATGTCGCGCGTGCCCGCCTTCAGTCCGCGGCAAATCACCCTCTCTCCCTCCGGCAGCAGCACCGCCGGCTCCCTGCCGGCGCGCAGGCGTATTTCCTCTGCTCTGCCCCTGTCCGTCTCCGGAAGCGCTAAAGCCGCGTCCCTGAGCCTGTCCGGCAGCAGCGCCGCCGCGGCCAAGAATCCCTCGGACATGTCCATCACCTCTTGCTCGATTCTATTAGTCCGCGGAACGAAATATTCCTCCAAAACGTCCCCGCGCGGTTTTTACTTCACAAATTGTTTACAGTTTTCAGGCCTGTCCGCCGCGCAAAGCATATTGACAAATTTTCCTCAGCCTGTATAATACAAAAATAGTTCGCACGCAAATTATTCGCGTGCAAACTATTTTTTCTGTGAGGTGCAGTCATGGAAACAACAGAGCTTGAACAAAGCGACCGCCCTGAGTGGGCGTTTCACAATCTTATGCGCGCACACCGTCTGGCGCACTGCTCGCTTTTCGAGCAGCTCGGCCTGCGCGACGTGGGGCAGCCGATGCTGCTGTTTCTGCTTGACGACGCACGGCGCGACGGGCGCGGGTGTACGCAGAAGGGCCTTTGCTCGGCCCTGCGCCTGTCCGCGTCCACAGTCACGGCCTCGGTTAAGTCTCTCGAGCGCCACGGCTATGTCCGACGTCACGCCGACGAGCGGGACATGCGCTGCAATATCGTCGAGATAACCGACGCCGGACGCGAGATTGCTCGGCTGTGCCGCCGCGCCTTCTCCAACATCGACGAGGCCATGTACCGCAGCTTCTCCGAAGCCGAGCGCCGGCAGATTACCGGATTGTTCGAGCGCATGGCAGACAATCTTCTCACGTTCTCCCGCGAGGGCAATTCGGAATCAGAGGAGGTATGCAAATGTTCCGAAAACTCTTCAAATTCATAAAGGGCTATGAAAAGGCCGCCATACTCGCTCCGCTGCTGGTTATTTTAGAGCTGGTGTGCGAGCTGCTGCTTCCCAAGCTGATGGCGAATATCATCGACTTCGGCATTGACGGTGGACAGGGCATCGGCTACATCATGCAAAAAGGCGTCCTTATGCTGTTGCTGGCCCTGATATCCATGTTTGCCGGCGTTTCCGCGGCAAAGTACGCTTCCTACAGCAGCCAGGGCTTTGCGTCAAATCTGCGCGGGGCGATGTTCAACAAGGTGCAGGATTTCTCCTTTGCGGACATTGACCGCTTCTCATCCGCCTCTCTCATTACGCGCATGACCAACGACGTAAACAACATACAGATGATGGTAAACATGGGGCTGCGCATTCTTACGCGCGCACCGTTCATGCTCGCCGGTGCTCTTATCGTCTGCTTTACAATAAATGCACGCCTGACGCTGGTGCTTGTCATCGCCGTTCCGGTTATGGGTCTGGCGATAGCCCTGCTCATGCACACCTGCCACCGCCTGTTTGAGCTGCTGCAAAAGAAGATTGACGGGCTGAACGACTCGGTGCAGGAAAATCTCATCGCCATACGTGTAGTAAAAGCCTTTGTACGTGAGGGCTATGAAAAAACCAAATTTCAGAAGGCCAACGATGAGCTGACCCAAGCCGGCATTTCCGCGGTGTTGCGAGTGTTGTTCATGGCGCCCATTATGATGATAAGCTTTAATCTTTGCATCGTTTTCATTCTCTGGTTCGGCGGGCGCTTCGTCATTCACAAGCAGATGCTCACCGGCGACCTGTATTCCTTCACGACCTACATCATGAACGTGCTCATGAGCGTGATGATGCTGGCTATGTCGCTTTTGCAGCTTATACGTGCACGCGCCTGCGCCGAACGTATAAACGAGGTGCTTAACACTGTGCCGGATATCCGCGACGGGGAAAATTGCCGCGAGCTTATCCTGCCGGAAAAGCGCGGGAGCGTGGAGTTCCGCGACGTAAACTTCAAATACCTCGTCACCGGCAGCGGAGACGACGTGCTCCATGGCATAAATCTCAAGGTCGAGCCTGGTCAGTTTGTCGCCATAGTCGGCGGCACCGGCGTGGGCAAGTCCTCACTGGTAAACCTCATTCCGCGCTTTTACGACGTGACCAGCGGAAATGTGCTCGTTGACGGCGTTGACGTGCGCGACTATCCCATTGAGGAGCTTCGAAACCGCATTGGCATGGTACTGCAAAACAACGTGCTGTTCTCCGGAACAATACGTGAAAATCTCCTGTGGGGCAAACCGGACGCGACTGAAGATGAGATAATCGCTGCGTCAAAAAACGCCCAGGCCTACGATTTCATAATGTCCTTTCCCGAAGGCTTCGACACCTACATCGAACAGGGCGGCGTAAACGTCTCAGGCGGCCAGAAGCAGAGGCTGTGCATTGCCCGCGCCATGCTCAGGGCTCCGTCCATACTCATACTCGACGACTCCACCTCCGCCGTTGACTCCGCCACGGAGGCGCAGATACGTCAGTCCTTCAGCGAGAACCTCAAGGGCACTACCGTTATAATCATAGCCCAGCGCATAAGCTCAGTACGCCATGCTGACAAAATAGTGGTGCTTGACGACGACCATATAGCCGGTATGGGCACGCACGAGCAGCTCATGGAAACTAACAGCGTGTATCAGGAGATATACGCCTCACAGCAGGAAGGGGTGAGCGCATAATGGCTGAAAACAGGGATTATAAGCAACAGCCAGACTCCGCGCCCAAGAGTCCGCACGGTCCCGGTGGCCACGGTGCGCGCGGCGGCTATCAGAAGCCGAAAAACGCGAAAAAGACCGTCAAGCGTCTTTTGGGTTACCTTCTGCACCGCAAGCTTGCCATTGCCGCGGTGTTACTGTGCCTCGTCATAAGCACTGTAAGCGGTATAGCAGGCACCTACATGCTGCGTCCCGTCATCAATAACCTTATCGGCAGCGGCAGCGTCTCCGAAAAGCTCAGCTCGCTGGCTGCGTCACTTTTGACACTGCTGATACTATACATCATCGGCTGCGCGGCAACATACATCCAGTCGGCCACCACGGCCGTCGTTGCCCAGCGCGCGGCCAACCGCCTGCGCGGCGACCTTTTCAACGCGCTTGAGAGCCTGCCGCTTAAGTATTTTGACCAGCACACCCATGGAGAGCTCATGAGCCGCTTTACAAACGACGCGGACAACGTCCTGCTGGCCATGGAGCAGAGCTTCGTCAGCCTCATCTCCAGCTCCCTGACTTTTATTGGACTTGTAGCAATAATGCTCTATACCTGCCCGCCGCTGTTTCTCGTTACGTTGCTGACGCTCTTTGCCTCGATGATGGCTTTTAAGGTATTCGGCGGCCGGAGCCGCAAATATTACCGCACGCAGCAGGCCGCGCTCGGCAGGCTCAACGGCAATATCCAGGAAATGATTGAGGGACTGAAGGTTATAAAGGCCTTCACCCACGAAGACGCAGCCAAAGCGGAATTTGCCGCGCTCAACGAGGACTACCGCTCCGCTTCCACGGATGCGAACTTCTACGCCGGCGCTATCATGCCGCTGGCGGTGAACATCATGCACATCGGCTATGCGCTGACCTCCGTAGTCGGCGGCTTCCTTGCTCTGGTCATGGGATTTGACCTTGGCGGCTTTGCGGCTTACCTGCAATACAGCAAGCAGGTCGGCCAGCCAATAAACCAGATTTCCCAGCAGCTCACCGCGCTGCTGTCCGCTCTCGCTGGCGCCGAGCGCATTTTCGACGTCATGGACACGCCTCCCGAGCCCGACGAGGGTCGCGTGACTCTCACTGCCGTCACCTACAGCCAGGACGGACATATGCACGAGCAGACCGGTGGCCATGCAAAATATTGGGCCTGGAGGTGCCCGCAGCATGAGAGCGCCTGTCTGGTCCACGCACGGCAGGAGTCGGATGGAACATGGCGCGAAAGCCCAGACGCGCCCTTTGTCTGGCGTCTAACCCGCGCCGGCAGCCAAACGGAGTATCAGCCCATCCGCGGCCAGATAAACGGCAATGGGACCAACGCTGTCGAACTTATACCCCTGCACGGCGATGTGCGTCTTGAAAACGTCAATTTCTCCTATGTCCCGGAAAAACGTGTGCTCAGCGACGTATCCGTTTACGCAAAGCCGGGTCAGAAAATTGCCTTCGTCGGCTCCACGGGCGCAGGAAAAACCACGATAACCAACCTCATCAACCGCTTCTACGAGATAGACTCCGGACGCATAACCTACGATGGGATAAACGTGCGCGACATAAGCAAGGACTCCCTTCGCCATTCCCTGGGCGCGGTTTTGCAGGACACTCACCTGTTCACCGGCACGGTGATGGACAACATTCGCTATGGGCGGCTCGACGCCACGGATGAGGAGTGTATTTCCGCGGCAAAAAGCGCTAACGCGCACAGCTTCATCCGCCGTTTGCCTAACGGCTACGACACTATGCTCACCGGCGACGGGGCGAATCTGTCTCAGGGCCAGCGCCAGCTTCTGGCGATTGCCCGCGCGGCCGTGGCCGACCCGCCCGTGATGGTGCTCGACGAAGCCACATCCTCCATAGACACACGCACCGAGCAGAACATACAGCGTGGTATGGACACGCTCATGGACGGCCGCACCGTGTTTGTGATTGCCCACCGTCTTAGCACTGTGCGCAATTCCAACTGCATAGTGGTTATTGAGCACGGCTGCATCGAGGAAAAAGGCGACCACGCCGAGCTGCTGGCAAACAAAGGCCGCTATTATATGCTGTATACAGGACAGCATATACTGGAGTAAAACAAAAGAGACAGTACGTTTTACGCACTGTCTCTTTTGTTCTATGGGATTCTATGTGCTTCGCGCAGAGAGTTTTCCCGACATACACGCCGTTGGAAAAATAACTTAATTTCATTCGCGTCTGCGCCCGAGCCGCCAAGACCGGCGGCAAAGTGCCTTGGGGTGCGGAAGCAAGCTCTGCGAGGCTTTTCAGTTATTTTATCTTTCTGCACTCCAAATAATAGCGCTTATCCTCCGCATGGCCTATGGAAAAGCTCTTTTTCGGGAATGGGCCGGAGCGGATTACAGAGGGGAACAGCTCGTTTTTCTCCATACGCGGCAGTAGTATCGCCGCACAGTTGTCTCTGCGGCCCATACTCTCGGCGGTATCGTCGTTGTGGATGTAATCCACCCTGCCGCCATGCTCAGCTATATAGTCCTGACAGAAACTCTCCGCCGCACCGATAAGCTGACCTATCGTCAGTCCCGCCACACATACCTCCGTGGCATCGCCGCCGCAAATGAGCTTTATCTCATGGACTGAAGCCGACTCCCCTCCGCGCCGCGCCAAAAACTCCTTTGCCGCAGAAATAAACCCAGTCACATCCGTATCGAACACGACCTTATGTATCGGCTCAAATGTCACGGCCGCGTCGTGTATGTTCACCAGCTCCACCAGGCTAAAGCGCGCCGGGTGCGTCTCACGCTCCTCTTCGCTGAGCGCAGGTTTGAGCTCCTCCCAGCATTTTTTTGCCGTGGCAAGGCTGTGGTTGCCGTCACCAATAGCGAACACGACCGGAGACGCTCCGCCGTACCTCTCCGCGAGCACATCCGAATCCGATAGCGTGTCAATCGCCCCGTCCACCGCCGCACAGTCCCCTCCCGTGACCTGCCAGCCGCATATGTGCCCTCCGCCGCAGCACAGCTCGAAATCGTAAAGCTTCGGCAAAGCTGCGGTGCGGCCAGCCAGGGGCTTGAGAAGGCGCTCCTCCGCGTCGTCCACAAACACCATGATGTGCGGCATCTCCAGCGGCGCAGCGCGCCTTACGCGCACACGCGGCGGCAGGCGGCTTTCTATCGTGCCCTCAGTCGCGCGTATGGGCGACTGAGAATCCCGCGAGTAGTCATATGCATCCAAATCCAGAACGCCCACCAATCCGCGGCGCACCGCTCCGCCGGCAAGCGTGCGCTCAACATAAATGTAGCTGTCCGGCAGCGCTTTGAATACTCCGCTGCTGAGGTATTCGCGCATCCGCGCGTTTATAAGCTCAGCCTGCGCAAACTGGTCGCGCGTATCAAGATACGCCTCCGGCAGCATAAGGCGCAGGGTGCTCGGAGCTTCTCCCACGGCGGCGTCCAGCGCATCCCAATACTCCGGCTGGGAGGAAAACTGGTCGCAGGCCACGGCACTCCACTTGCCCATATCGCAGCCGTCCGGCAGCAGAATCTCACATGGCTTGAAAATCCTGTTCATGCTTTATCTCCTTGTCGCTGATTTTTTTCGTCTCAATCCTACCACATCGTCCCCCTTCACGCAAGCGGCCAATCCGCCATTGGCACAAAAACCTGTGCAGCAGAGAATAATTTGCTGTATTTTTTCCGGTATATGTGTTACAATTACTGCAAAATCTGAGATTGGAGGGCTCGACGCATGGCCGAAATTTTTGATTTCAACCTGTACTCTCCCGAACCGGACATTTACAGTATGAGCCGCAGCCAGCTTGAAAGCTGCCTGTCAAATGTGTGCGCAGCTATATGCAGGCTTGACGAGAGCGAGCCGGCTGACATGGGCAGTGATGAATACGAGTCCTGGGCCGACGAACACGAAAGGCTTGAAGACATTGCAGACGAAATTCAGGATTTGCTTGACGAGCTGTAGCAGTAAATAACTTTTCACGCGCGAAAATCGCTATCTCACGCAGATTATTAATGACAAATGCTATTTTTTGTGATAGACTTTTTCTGTTAAGGACAATAACGTGGTAATTAAGGAGATGTTGCTATGAATGAACCGGAGCGCGAGCGCCATTTTATTGAACGCATTCTGGAGCTTTTGCGTCTGCTTGAGGATAGCAACATAGATATTGACCGGCTTACAGACGGCAGCATGCCTCAGGAGTCACTTTCTCAACAGCAGCATGACCTGCGTACAGCCCTTGATATAATCAGCTTCATGGACGAAATTCCCGGCGGATTTTTCATTTACTATGCAGACGGAAACCAGGATATAATCTATGCAAATCGAGGCGTTCTGCGCATTTTCCTGTGCGAGACGATGCAGCAGTTCCGTGAGCTCACCGGAAACTCCTTCCGCGGGCTTGTCCACCCCGATGACCTCAACGACGTGGAGGAGAGCATATGGAGTCAAATCGCTGCCAGCCAGTACGACCTTGACTATGTTGAATACCGTATCCGCCGCCGTGACGGCAGCATCCGCTATGTGGAGGATTACGGCCATTTTGTCCATTCCCCGTACGTCGGAAATGTGTTCTACGTCTTTCTGGGCGACGCCACAGATGAGCGAAGCCAGCAGCAGATAGAGCAAAAGCACCTCCTGGCAGAGGCACTGGAAAAGGCCAATCTCGCCATACAGGCTAAAAACACTTTCCTGTCCAACATATCCCACGACATGCGTACGCCGCTCAACGCAGTATTCGGCTTTACCTCTCTGGCCAAGCTAAATCTGCACGATCCCGAGGCAGCAAAGCACTATCTCGACCAAGCAGAAATTGCCAGCCATAAGCTGCTCGACATGATAACACAGGTTCTGGACATATCCATGCTCTCCAACGCCGCAGGCCCCGCTGAGGATGAGTTGGACCTGTGCCATATGGTTGAGGAGCTTTGCGACTTCCTTCTGCCACAGGCACAGGAAAAAGACATACTTTTTTCACTGGACACTTCCAAGGTCCACCACAGACGCATTTACGCAGATCAGGCAAAGCTCAAGCAGCTCGTTCTAAATTTGATTAACAATGCTATCACCTATACAAACACCGGAGGCAAGGTTTCCGTCAAGCTCTTTGAGGGCGAAGAGCTTCCCAGTAGTTACGCAATATACCGCATCGCAGTCAGCGACACCGGTATAGGTATAAACGAAAAATCCTTAGAGAGCATATTTGAGCCCTTTACACGTGAGAAAAACTCTACGCTCAGCGGTATACATGGAATCGGTCTCGGTCTGACCATAGCAAAGCAGATTGTCGATATGCTCGGCGGCACTATTGACGTGAAAAGCCGCGTCGGCGAAGGCAGCACATTCACAGTCACCCTCCATATGCGTATCCAGTCTACCACCGTAAGCTCCCTGGACGAGGCTGTAGCGGCCAAGTCCAGCTGCCGCATACTTCTGGTAGATGACAATGAGATAAATCGTGAGATTGAAACCGAGCTTCTGGAGCGCATGGGCTTTATTATTGATTCCGCGGAAAACGGAAAATTTGCGCTTGAAAAGGTGCGCCATTCCGCTCCCGGTGATTATGATTTGATAATCATGGACCTTCAGATGCCAGTCATGGACGGCTGGCAGTCCAGCGCCGAAATACGTGCGCTCCCCGACCCGACCCTGTCGCATATTCCAATAATCGCCCTGTCGGCCAACGTGATGGTAAGCGACAGGCTCAAATCCCAGCAATGCGGAATAAACGCCCATCTCAGCAAACCAATGGACCTGCCGCTGTTGCTCGATGAAATTGATAAACTGGTAAAATACAGATGACGTTAAAAAAAGGCAGACCGTTTTCCGGTCTGCCTTTTTCAAAAGTGTACCGTTTTTCCATAAAAAATTCACATACGGCTCCTCTTCTGGCGCTGTGCCTCAAAGATGTTTTGTGTGATTTTCTCCTGATCCGCCTCAGTCAGCTCCACAAATCGGCAGCCGTATTCAAATACGGAATCCTCTTTTTCCGTCACGCGAACAACCTCAGCGAATATGGCCGATTCCGGCCGTTCCTTCAGCAGCCTGACCTTCAGCAAAAATTTGTCGCCCTCATGGTATCTGTTCTCTGAGCTGATACAGGCGCCGCCTATGCTGATGTTCAGCAGTCTGCACGGCTTTTCTCCCATCTGCAAGCCGCTGAACATCGTTGCAGTCGCGTCAAGGTTTGTACTCAGGCGAAAAAAGGCGCGGTCATTTCCTGTTTTGCAAACCTTTAACTCCTCCACAGACCATATGCCCTTAGGCGCAGGCGTAATAACACCCTCCATGTATACGGCATTTCTTTCGTAATCGCTGTACCCCCGAATCCTCACTGGGAAAGGTTCCCCCTCCCTGGAAATCGCAGTCTCCGAATATTGGTGCAGCTCTGCCCTGTCTCCGCGCAGCCCCAGCAGCTTAGCCACAAAGAGTATGCGGCCGTCAAAATCCGTCACCTCTACACGCATGCCGGAATAAATATCAAGCTCCTGCCCATTATTTGTGTCCTCGCTCTTCTGCGTCGTCTGTTCATTTGTTTTCTTTCCAAATAAATTTAACAACTTCATCCATTATCTCCCGTTAAAATTTCATGCTCTCCAATGTCAGTGCAAGCCTCATTTTTCCCATAGCTGCCGAAGCTGCTCGTTAGCCCAAACTACTCTGTTTCGGCCATGCTTTTTTGCGTCATACAGCATAGTATCCGCTATCTTCAGATAAAACGCATAGGCGCTCTCCGTGGACGGCACCACAGTAACGCCGCCTATGCTGACCGTAACCCATTCCGACACGGTTTTTGCATGGGGAATGTGAAGCTCCTCTACATCCCTGCGGATTTTTTTCAAGTGCTCAAATATTTTGTTAGAGGAGTCTCCCAGAGAAAGCGCCACAAATTCCTCACCGCCGTAACGGGCGACGAAGTCCGTGCTTCGGTGCAAATTGCAGGCTATAGTTTTGGCCACAGAAGCAATAACCTTATCTCCCGCGGGGTGCCCAAATGTGTCATTATACGCCTTAAAATGGTCAATGTCGAACATACAAATCGACAGCGGAATCTGAAGCCGCGCAGCTTCGTGCCACTTGGTTATGCTGTAGCGGTCATACCTGCGCCGATTGGCAATTCCGGTCAGCTGGTCGGTCATTGATTGCTGTTCCACCTGTCTTCGGTAATTGTACAGCTTGATGTGCGTGTTCACTCTTGCCTTAACAATCAGCGGACTGAATGGTTTTGTGATATAGTCCACCGCCCCAAGTACCAGTCCGCGCTGCTCATGTTCTACATCGGACAGGCTTGTAATTAAAATAACAGGTATGCTCTGTGTTATAATTTCCTCCTGTAATTTTTTCAACAGAGTAAACCCATCCATTCCCGGCATTACCACATCCAGTAAAATCAGGGAATATTTTTCACCGCTCGCACGGCCCAGACCATCCTCTGCCGTCTGCGCAATGGTAACGTCATATTCGTCATCCAAAATGGATTTTAGTTGCGCTGCTTGCAGGGGGCTGTCGTCAACAATCAGTATTTTTTCCATATCTGCACTCCTCATTGTATATACTCCAGCCGGCCCCTTAACAGCATTATTTTCACTATGTTGTCAAGGAAAAAATAAAATTCACCCTGCTTATATTTTTAAAGCCGACTATGAGCAAAAAACAGGCGGGATAGCAATGTGAGGTTATCCTGTCGGTTTTTATATGCTAATTTTATAAAAATAGTTTGTCAGGAAACCATAGTTCCTGTATAATATGAATATGTACGCTGGCTGGCCTTTGTCACAGAAACATCATAATTACTACGGCGTTGTAGTTGGTACAGGGCGTAAATAAACGTTTATTATCTTGTGGTTAAAAATAAATACCCATAATCGGCACATTTTCTATTATCGTCTTCCCTTTTTGAGCCTCCCCGGCTTCAAATAACCGCTCAGGCCCGTGGTCAGGAGCTGAAACACCGTATCCTCTGTTTCCTTATCGTCTGGAATTATCCCCTCCACAACGTATTTTGCGTACATTACAGTTGACGTGAGCACATGGAGCCACAGCAGGTCCTGATTAATACGGTCCAGTTCGGGAAACACCCTTTTAAACGCACACACCATATCCATAAATGTTTTGAAATAGGTCACATCGCGGTTTTTATCGTATTTGGGGAAAAAGCTGCTGTCCCGAAAACGGTGGTAAAAAACGGTTTCGTCCGGGTGCGCTATCCAAAACCGGAAATACGGAAGCCAAAGCCCCTTCACCGCTCCTATAGGGTCTGTGAGCATAATCCACGGATTAAATTTCAAGTGCTCGAAAATGGCCGCCGCCTGCTTATCCACATAAGTGAAGCACTCAATCAATAGCTGCTCCTTGCCCTCGAAGTAACGGTAAATAGCACCTGGAGAAATCTCCGCAAACTCGCTGACATTCTGGATTCGCACGCCCTCTAAGCCATACTGACGTACAGCCTTCATCGCCGCAAAAATTATTCGCGTTTTGGTATCATCCAGATTAATCACTTCCCACTGTAATAACCGCTCATACCGTCTACTTTTCAAGCATGAATTATATACTGATTTGACTTTTTCGGCAATACTTTTTTATCTTACAAAAAAGCGGCAAAAAGCCGTGCTTTTTGCCGCTTCATTCCTGCGCCATGCGCAGTGGCAAAGCCTTTATTTACCCAGATAGCTGAGCACAAGCTCCTGAAGCAGCTCGTCCCTGTCCAGACGGGTTATCAGGCTTCTTGCGCCATTGTAGTTTGTGATGTAGGTCGGGTCCTCGGACAAAATGTATCCAACTATTTGATTTATAGGGTTATAACCCTTGATAAGAAGAGAATTGTAAACAGAAGACAATATCTCCTTTATCTCCGTCTTACTGTCAATCGCGGTAAATCTGCGCGTCACATCTTCCATATAATTCCCTCCTTTTTCAGCTTGAAAGTCGATGGCAAACATTATTTACAGCACGATTATATTATAACAAATTTTTTGCTTCTGTAAAGGCAATTTATATTACGGTTCAGTTACATTTTACTCAAAAATTTCTTATCTTATTACATCTCCCTAAAAAACCTCATGCCACACTACCTAATTAAGCTTTCTGACACATGTTTTATAAATCCTGTCTTAGAAAAAAATTCATAAAATATTTTGTTTCTCTGCGCGTAATATGTGGTATAATAGCCGCAATATGACTATTATATTTGTTTTTTGACCGCCCATACGCGCATGTCCATTATACCATTTCGCTCTCGTCTCCATTGGTATAATAACCGCAGAGCAGTTATTCTGTTGATAAACAAGCAAAACCTTATCTGAAGGGAATGCAGGGCTTTGACGATACAGCTTGGAAAAAAGAAAACTGAAGCTTCACTAAAGCCGCCGCTTGAGGTATTTCGCGCCGACGAAAGGCAGGGACTCACTTCCGAGCAGGTCCAGGCCCGCGCCAGGCTCGGCTACATAAACCTGCCGGTGGACCCACCGTCGAAAACCGTGGGACAAATAGTGCTGGGAAATATATTCACGTACTTCAACATCGTGTTCTTCATCTTAGCGGCCTTTATTATTGCCGTGAGGAGCTGGAACAACCTCATGTTTATGGGCGTGGTAGTGCTCAACACCGCCATCGGCATAGTCCAGGAGCTGCGCTCAAAAAAGACTTTGGACAACCTCACGCTCCTCAACACACCCAAGGGCACTGTAGTACGAAACGGGCAGCGCTTCGTCATCGACACCGCGGAGCTTGTACGCGACGACATTGTTTTTTTCACCACCGGCAACCAAATTTACGCCGACGCGGAGGTTGTCTCAGGCTCCTGCCAGACCAATGAGGCGCTAATAACCGGTGAAGCGGATGAGATAAAAAAGGCGCCGGGTGACAAGCTCATGAGCGGCAGCTTTGTCGTGTCCGGCTCCTGCTGCGCGCGTCTTACCGCCGTGGGTGAGGACTCCTACGCCAACCGCCTTACACTTGAGGCCAAAAAATCAAAAAAATCCAAGCAGTCAGAGATGATGCGTTCGCTCAGCTCTCTTGTGAAGTGGATTGGCATAATTGTGATACCCTTCGGCGTTGTGCTATGCATCAAAGAGGTAGAGTGGCTTGGCCGCAGTTTTGAAGACGGCGTGGTGTCCACTGTCGCGGCGCTAATCGGCATGATACCTGAAGGACTGTACCTGCTGACCAGTCTGGCCCTTGTGGCGAGCATTATGCGTCTGGCAAAGAAGAAAACCCTCGTCCACGACATGGGCTGCATCGAAACCCTTGCGCGCGTGGACACGCTGTGCGTTGACAAAACCGGTACGATAACTGAAAACAAGATGATGGTCGAGGACGTACACCTTCTGTGTGAGGACCGCTATGTTATGGACGACGTGCGCATGATAATGTCCGACTACGTTTTCAATATGCAGGATGATAACGACACTATGGCCGCCCTGCGTAAATATTTCACCGGTGAAGTCAGACAGACCGCCGTGGAGACACTGTCCTTCACCTCCGCGAAAAAATACGGCGGCGTGAGCTTCCACGAGGACGAAACCTATCTGCTTGGAGCGCCGGAGATGCTGCTTGGAGCGGATTTTGACCAATACGCTGACATAATAAACGAATACAGTTCCCACGGCTGCCGCGTGCTGCTTCTGGCCCTGTATGACGGCAAGCTCACCGATAGCAGTTTTGACAGCGAGCTTATGCCGTTGGCACTGATACTGCTGTCGAACAAAATCCGCCCTGAGGCGCCGGAAACCTTCAAATTTTTCGCCTCTCAGGGCGTCCGCGTAAAGGTGATATCCGGCGACAACCCCGTAACAGTGTCCGAGGTGGCAAAGCGCGCCGGCATAGAAAACGCCGAGCGATATGTGGATGCGCGCACGCTCACCAACGACAAGCTCATTCGTCAGGCAGCGGAGGAATACACTGTGTTCGGCCGCGTAACGCCCGACCAGAAGCGCAAGCTGATAAAAGCGCTGAAGAAAAACGGTCACACTGTCGCCATGACGGGCGACGGCGTAAACGACGTGCTCGCGCTTAAGGAGGCTGACTGCTCCGTGGCTATGGCATCCGGCAGCGAGGTTGCCTGCCAGGTGTCGCACATTGTGCTAATGGAGTCCAACTTCGCGGTGATGCCCGCTGTGGTGGCGGAGGGTCGGCGGGTTATCAATAACATCGAACGCAGCGCCACGCTGTTTCTGGTAAAAAACATCTTCTCTTTCGCGTTGGCGATAGTCTCGCTCATCTTCACGATGCCGTATCCCTTCACGGCCGCACAGTTGAGTTTGGTCAGCAGCCTCACCATAGGCATGCCCGGCTTTGTTCTTGCCATGGAGCCGAACAACAGCGTTGTAAAGGGCCGCTTCCTGTCCAACGTAATGCGCCGTGCCTTCCCCGCGGCGATGACGGACTTCGTCTTGGTTATCGGCGTGTGGCTGTTCTACGTGGCCTTTGATCTGAGCCAGGACATGATGTCCACTATCTGCGCGGTAGTCATGGGTATTGTGGGACTGCTCGTAATATTACGTCTGTGCACCCCCATGACGCTGATAAGGCGGGCTCTGCTTGCTGTCTGCACGACTCTGTTCGCACTGTGCGCTGTGTTCCTGCGTAACTTGTTCACGCTATCTGCTTTGGACTTTGCAGGCGCGCTTATTTTAATTGTGTTCTCACTCCTGGCCTGGCCTGCGCTGAACCTGGCCTACCGCGCCGAGTCGCGCGTAACGGAATATATCCGCGGCAGAATAAACAAGAGACGGCAAAGAAAAGCGGCTTAAACAAAAACGACCGGAAAGCTGAACTTTCCGGTCGTTTTTGTTCTTATTGCTTCCACAGCAGAACTTCTTCCGCCTCCCGCGCGAAATACACTCGGCTGTAGACTATCACAAAGGCAAAATAGAATCCGCTGGTAACTGAAAACAGGATATGTCCGGCTATAAACAGATAGCCTGCACACATGGCGAGCGCGGTGAACAGCGCCGCAGTAATGATGTCCGGCCGGCGGACCATGCTTTTGAAAAACTCAATCGCCGCCTTGGCATAGAGCCACAGAAAGCTGACACAGCCTGCGATGCCGTAATAAAACAGCACCTCGAATACGTCCATCTCAAGAATTTCCTCCTGAGAGCCTCGGCCCATGCCAAACAGCCAGACGATTATTCCGCCGTTTTTGAACTGCTCAAAGTGCTCCGTCAGCTTGACGTTGCGCCCGCTGAGCATGGCTGACTGTACGCCCTCGCGCTCAGCCAGCTCGCCGGTTGCGGAAAAGGAGCCGACGATGCTGTGCCACAGCTCCATGCCGGACAGAACCATTAAAATCCCGAACACGGCCAGCGCCGCGCCGAGCGCCTCAGCAAAACCCAGCGCCGTGTGCCTTTTTTTCTCTCTTACAAGCGGAATCAGCGCCGCGGCAAGCATGACCGCGTAACTCACGGCCACGGAGATAAACGCCGTTTTGCTGCCGATTATCATAAGCGCGTTGGCGCTCAGTCCGCCGGCGGCGAGGTACAGCGCCGGACGCCAGCGCGGCGAGGCGAGGCGGTCCATGGACATAAAGCGCGCGGTGCACACCGGCAGCAGCAGGGCCAGCACGGCGGTGATGTCGTTGCCGGCGTAGAAAAAGCCACGGCTGCCACGGTAGCCGAGACGGTCGGCGTATGTGCTGTAACCTATTCCCACAACCGCAGAGGCGAGTATTGACAGCGACAGCAGCATGAGCGTCAGCGCAATGATATCGTCGAGCCGGCGCAGCAGGCTTTTTCCCTCCTCACCCCAGCGCGCAGCGAAAACGCGTGTGTACACCATCAAAAGCACAAGGTTATAGCAAAAGCGCGCAGCGTACTGTATGTCCACAAAAATTGATACGGTTCCGGTGCTGACACGCTCTCCCAGCATGGACAAAAGCCAGCACAGCCCAATAGGCAGCGCGGCGAGTATGGACTTTTTGTCGCGCACGATAAGAATATACAGTGCAAAGGCCACGAGCATTATCATGCGGACAACAAGGCTCGGCGTCACGCCAAGGGTGTTGGTGAACTTCACGTCCAGCACTCCCACACCCATTACCACGTTGATGTAAATACCGTTTATGATATCCAGAAAAGGGTTCACAAACAGGAAAACCCAGAATACTTTTTCAAGCAGCGTCGCCGCTTTAGACGTCTGTTTCATTATGTATCTCCTTTGGCCTTGCCGTAAATGTCAGTTTAGTATATACCAAAAATTGTAGCCGCGTCAACGCCTGCGCGCAAAATTGATATTTTCGACATAACTGTAAGGTATAATCTAACCTGTACAAGAATATTGTTATTATACCCGTAAATACATTATAGATGCAAGATTTAGTTGACAGCAGTACAGTAATAGATATATTATGGTCATAATAACCGCAGAGCGATTATTATATTTAATTCCGGTCATGCATATGCGCATGACCAAACTTACCGCGTTCGCTTCGCGGACATGGTATATCATCTAAATGAAACAGGAGATATTCTAATGGACGAAAACTGTACTCATGATTGTTCCTCCTGCGGGGAGAGCTGCTCCTCCCGTCAGCCTGAGAGCCTTCTGGCTCCCGCGAACAAGGATTCAAGCGTTAAAAAAGTAATAGCAGTCGTCTCCGGTAAGGGCGGAGTCGGCAAAAGCATGGTAACCTCCCTGCTTGCCGGAGCAATGAACCGTGCGGGCTTCAAGACCGCTATTTTAGACGCAGACATAACCGGCCCCTCCATTCCAAAGATGTTCGGCCTGGACAATGTGCATGCCAATGCCGACGAGCGCGGCATTATCCCCGCAGAGTCTGCCGACGGCACAAAGATTATGTCCGTCAACCTTTTGCTCGAGCACGGCAACGACCCTGTTATCTGGCGAGGCCCCGTCATAGCGGGCGTGGTCAAGCAGTTCTGGAGCGACGTTGTCTGGGGCGATGTTGACTACATGTTTGTAGACATGCCCCCAGGAACCGGCGACGTGGCTCTGACCGTGTTCCAGTCTCTGCCAGTGGACGGTCTTGTAATCGTTACCTCGCCGCAGCAGCTCGTCGGCATGATTGTGGAGAAGGCCGTGAACATGGCAAAGATGATGAACATCCCCGTAACAGGACTGGTCGAGAACATGTCCTACTTCAAGTGTCCCGACTGCGGCGGAGAGCACCTCATCTTCGGCGACAGCCGCATTGAGCAAATTGCCTCGGAATACGGCATCGGCGTGACCGCGCGTATGCCCATGGACCCAGCCATAGCCGCGGCCTGTGACAGAGGTGAGGCTGGAGATATACAGGGCTCATGGCTTGACGGTATGCTAAAGGAGATAGAGACCCTGTAAGGAAGGACAGCGTAGAAGTAAAATCCGTTTTTCAGGCCGGCGTGCGGAAGGGAGAGTAATTATGAAAAAATTTCTCAAAAGCTACTGGTTTATCAGCTGTATGCTGCTGGCTATAATCGCAGGCTGCATTACCGGAGCGGTCTGGCCTGGGGCCACCTGCCTTGAACCTCTGGGAACAGTGTTCATAAACCTCATGTTCTGCGTGGTTGTACCGATGGTGTTCTGCTCCATCGCCTCAGCAATCGCCAACATGCAAAGCATGAAGCGCGCCGGTAGGGTGATGCTCACAACGATAATCACCTTCCTGGTCACGGCGGCGATTGCCGCCGTGATTATGTACATAGTCGTGCGCATAGTGCCAATAGTAAGCGGACGATACGACATATCCGAAGGCGAGGTCGGCGAGACGCTTGGGCTGGCGGACATGATAATCAACTTCTTCACCAAGCCCGACTTTGTGGAACTGCTTTCAAGGCGTGCGATTCTGCCGCTCATTGTGGCGGCGGTGCTCTTCGGCTTCGGCGTGCAGATGTCCGGCGGGCCGGAAACGCTGGTAGCCAAGCTCCTCGCCAACGTCACAGACTGTTTGATGAACGTAGTAAAGATAATCTCTTACTATGCGCCGATTGGCTTCTTTGGCTTCTTTGCTTATCTTGTTGCGACCTACGGACCTGAACTTATCGGCGACTACAGCCGCACGCTTATCGTTTACTATGCGATGTGCTTTATCTACATGTTTGTCTCCTCGCCCATCTATGCCCGCTTCGGCGGCGGCAGAGGCGCGGCAAAAGTCATGTTCAAGCATCTTTTGCGTCCCGCAGCGGTGTCCTTCGGCACCTGCTCCTCCGTAGCCACGATTCCGACGAACATGGAGGTCGCGGAGGAAACCGGCATCTCCAAGGACGTGTCCAACATAGTACTGCCCATGGGTGCGACAATGCATATGGATGGCAGCGCCATGTCCGCCATAGTGAAAGTGGCTTTCCTGTTCGGAATCTTCGGCTTGGACTTCGGCACCGGCAAGGCGATACTGGCGATAATCGTTGCGGTGTTCTCCTCCGTGGCAATGTCCGGCATTCCCGGAGGCGGAGGTACGGGTGAGCTGGTGCTGTGCACAATTTTCTTCCCTGAGCAGCTTGCCATAGCGTATCCGATAGCGATTGCCCTTGGCAACCTTGTAGACCCGCCCGCGACGATGGTTAACGCTGCGGGCGACTACGTAGCATCATTCATTGTTTCCCGTTTTGTTGACGGAAAAGATTGGCTTCAGGATAAGCTGAAAAGTGACGCTGGGCTGAAAAAATAAGCTCAAAAAACATAAGCTCTTCACAGAGCTTATGTTTTTAAAATTTCTTATTGACATTTCCCTGGAAATGTGTATAATATTATTTGCGTTCAACAAATAGCGGGTTTGTGTAATGGTAGCACACCGGACTCTGACTCCGTTTGTGAGGGTTCGAATCCTTCACCCGCTGCCAAAAGTCCCACCCTGAAAGCGTTTTCGTAAACGTCTTTGTTC
>CATJWG010000180.1 GCA_949744165.1 uncultured Eubacteriales bacterium
ACCGCCGCGGCAATATCCCGCTCGCAGCGGGACTTTTCCTCGTCTATCTGCTCAAGCCGTGCGCCGTGCTCGCCTATCTGCGCCTTTATGCTCTCGGCACGGCCGCTCTGCTCATTTATCTCTTCCTCAAGCCGCGCTATGCTCTCCTGATTGTGCTTAATGTTCGCGCGCAACACCGCCATGGCGCTCTCCGCCTCGGCTGCGAGCGTCTCCTCCTGCGAGCACTGCGCGCGCAGGCTCTCCGCCTCGACGTCGCACTCGCGCATTTTTTCCGTGCAGCGCTCCGACGCGGCGTAAACCTCATTAAGCTCGCGCTCGGCCTGCTCCAGTCCGCTTTTGGCCTGCTCATAGTCGGCGCTCACCGCCTCAGCCTGTGTTTGCAGGAGGTCAAGCGTCTCCATCCATACGGAAATTTCCAGCGTGCGCTGCTCATCGCGCAGGATGAGATACCGTTTTGCCGTCTCCGCCTGCTCGCGAAGGGGGTTAACCTGCATCTCCAGCTCGTCAATCTTGTCGTTTATGCGCACTAAATTTTCGTCTGTGCGCTCAAGCTTGCGCTCAGCATCCTCCTTGCGCCGGCGGTAGCGGGCTATTCCGGCCGCCTCCTCGAAAATCTCTCGGCGGTCGGTGCTTCGGGCGGAAACTATCTCCGATATTCTGCCTTGGCCGATAACGCTGTAGCCGTCGCGCCCCAGGCCGGTGTCCATAAGCAGCTCGGTTACATCGCGCAGACGTACGCTCTCACGGTTGAGGTAATATTCGCTCTCGCCGCTGCGGTAATAGCGGCGGGTTATCACAATCTCCGGTGCGTCGAGCTCAAACAGTCCGGCGCTGTTGTCCAGAATAAGGCTGACCTGGGCAAAGCCCATAGGGCTGCGCTTTTCCGTGCCCCCGAAGATGACGTCCTCCATCTTTCCACCGCGCAGGGCACGGCTGCGCTGCTCGCCCATTACCCACAAAATGGCGTCGGAAATATTGGACTTTCCGCTGCCGTTCGGGCCGACTATAGCGGTTATTTCCTTTTCAAATGTCAATCGGGTCTTCTCAGGAAAAGACTTGAAGCCCTGAATTTCAAGTGCTTTTAAATACAAAATAACTCCTCTTTCTCCAATAATCGGACAGCGGCAGGAAGCCGGCGCGGGCTCTTCAAGCGCACATGAGCCCGATTTTGGTTTATTTTACTATACCGACCGCTGTTTTTCAAGTATGTATTCTCACATCGCTTTCCCTTCATTTAACAAAATCCCTCTCTTTATCCTCGTTCTGCATACAGCCGGCTATCCAGTGGCTTACAGGCACGAACATGAGCCGGCCTTGCTTGTGGAAAGCCCGTCCCGACTAAGCAGCGTTACTTCCTTTGCCACGTCGAAATAATAGGACTTGCAAAATCTACCGGGCACCATTATAATGTATGGGCAAACCATGCGCGGCTGCCGCTCCGGTACGGCGAGAACAGCGCGGCCGCAATTATCCGCATTTATAATGCGCGGCACTGTCCGGACTCATACGACGCAAAGGCGGCACGTTGTTAAAATGGAAAAGATTTCCTCAAGGCAAAACAAAATAATTTCCCACATACGCCGCATCGGCTCGGACAGAACCTACAGGCGTGAGTGCGGCGAATACGCCTGCGACGGAGAGAAGCTTCTTCGCGAGGCAGTAAAATGGGGCGCGAACGTCAAAACCGCGCTGTGGTGCGCCGAACCTTCGGTGAAGCTGCCGGACACGGTGAGGCAGTATGCCGCGCCGCAGGAGCTGCTTGACTACGCCACGGCGCTGAAAAACTGCCCCGGCGTGCTTTTCACCGTGGAGCCCATGCCCTGTCCGCCCATCGCGCCCGGCAGGACCCTGGTGCTGGAGACAATACAGGACCCCGGCAATCTCGGCACAATACTGCGCACGGCAAACGCGCTCGGCATGGACACGGTTATACTCACCGGTGAGTGCGCTGACCTCTACAATCCCAAAACGGTGCGCGCGGCCATGGGGGCGCTTTTCCGCCAGCGTGTATACGAGCTCACTCGCGGGCAGACCCGCGAATACCTGAGCGAAAACGGTCTGCGTCTGTATGGCGCGGCGTTGTCGGACACCTCTGCGGACATACGCACGCTGAATCTTGACCGCACCGCCGTCGCCATAGGCAGCGAGGGCTCGGGCCTTTCGCGCGAGCTGCTTGAAATGTGCGACGGTCAGCTTATAATCCCGATGAACCCCGCCTGCGAGTCCTTGAACGCCGCGGTGGCTGCGGCGATAGTCATGTGGGAGCTTACGGGCAGCACACAAAACCGCTGAGAGCTGGGAAAGGAGAGGAAAATTTTATGTCGGAGCTTGTTTACTGGGTATGGTTTTCCTCCCTGCGCGGACTGCGCGCTGTCCTGCTGCGGGAGCTTCTTCGCCGCCTCGGCGACCCGAAAACGGTGTTTCTGGCCGAACAGACAGCGCTCAAGGAGTGCGGCGCGTCCGATGAGGAGCTTGACCGCCTGCTTGAGCAGCGAGAGTTGAAAACAGCGGGACAGATAATCGCCCGCTGTGAGGAGCTGGGCGTGAGTATACTCACGCTTCAGGACGCGGCCTATCCAACAAGACTGCGCAGCATACCGGACCCGCCCTGCGTGCTGTATATCCGCGGCCGCCTGCCGGATGTTGACGGCGAGGCCGCCATTGCCGTGGTCGGCACACGCCGCTCTACGCCTTACGGCGACAAGATGGCCCGTGAGCTCGGCTACGGGCTTACAAAGGGCGGCGGACTTGTGATAAGCGGATTGGCCGAAGGCGTAGACTCCTGCGCCGCGCAGGGCGCGCTCATGGCCGGAGGCCGTGTCATAGGCGTGCTGGGAACTGCGATAAACGAGGTCTATCCGCGCTTCAACGCTCCGCTTTTTGACGACGTGGCCGCCACCGGAGCGCTCGTGAGCGAGTATCCTCCCGACACTGAGGGCAGCCGGAAATTTTTCCCCGCCCGAAACCGCATAATGGCGGGGCTATCCGTCGGCGTCGCCGTGGTTGAGGCGCCGGCCCACAGCGGTGCGCTGATAACCGCAGGTCGTGCCGCGGACTACGGCAGGGACGTTTTTGCAATACCCGGCAACGCCGATGCGCCAAACAGCCGCGGCACAAACGCGCTCATTCGCGACGGAGCGCGCCTTATTGAAAACGCCGCACAGATTCTTGAGGAATATGAAAATCAATTTCGGGATAAGCTCAGGCCTGACGCCAGGCTTGACGTGCCCGCGGAAATGGCCACGCCCATTTCCCCACACTCTGAAAAGCGCGCTGCCACGAATAAACCCGCGCGTGAGGACGGCAAGAGTTTTTTCAAGCTCCGCGTACCGGTCCGTCGCAGAAATGCGGACGACGAACCCGCACCACCGAAGCTCAGCGAGCAGCTTGAAGGGTTAAGCAAGACTCAGCTTAAAATCGTGTCGGTGATGACAAAGCCGTCGATGCACATCGATGATATAATTGATCTTTCGCAGCTTCCGGCCTCAGCCGTATTGGCAGAGCTGACGCTGCTTCAGATAAAGGGCTTCGTTGCTCAGGAGGGCGGCAAGCGCTTTACGTTAAAAATAACAAAGCGAGGTTAAGAGCATGGCAAAAGGAAAGACGAATCTTGTGATCGTCGAATCTCCGGCCAAGGCCA
>CATJWG010000181.1 GCA_949744165.1 uncultured Eubacteriales bacterium
GGCGTCAATATCCTCGTTGATAAGATAGTCCAGGTTTGCGATACTTGAACACCTCCAAAAATAAAAGCGAATGCACACGGCATCCGCACATAAAAACCCTGCAATTTCGCAAAGGGGCTTTTATTAACCGCTGCGCGCTTCTGCGGCAGGGTGAGGACGGATACCTCCGCGCCTACTTTGTTTTATCCTTTGTATAATATCAGCCCTTTGTGGCAATGTCAAGCGTTTTCTTCCCAGACAGAGAAAAAATTTCCGCTGCCAACTCCATGGGGACGGTTGAAGCGGGAGAGGAGGAAAAGCTCATCCGGCTCTCCGGTCAATACGTTTACCTGCTCCGAGCAGGTGAAAGCGGCACGGAAGCCCATGTCGCGCACCACGTCGATGGTGTCGGAATTAAACGCGCCGTAGGGGAAAGCTATTGAGGGAACGGCGTCCACGCCGTATTTTTCGCAGCCCTGGAGGTAGCGGCTCAAATCCGTTGACAGTGCGAGCCGGTACTCGCCAAGACTCTCGCCGCGCTTCTTGGCGCAGCCGTTGCGAGGGTAAAGGTCGTGCATGCTCCAGGTGTGGCACTGTACCTCGATAACTCCGCGCGCTGCCATATCTGCGGCGTCCTGCCAGCTCAAATTGGAATACTCCGGCTCGTGCTCCTCAAACTCGGAAAACCGCTGGCACACCGAGCCTATCACGGCCACGACGCCGGTGAAACCGTGGGAGGCGACGACGGGCTCGGCGTACAGCTCCGTGCTGTCGCAGCCATCGTCAAAGGTAAGCATAAAGGGCTTTTCCGGCATCTCGAATTTTCCGTCGTACCAGTCGAGAAGCTCTCGCACGCTCACGCTTTGCCAGCCATGCGCGTAAAGATAGTCCATGTCGGCGGTAAATTCGTCGAGGGAGATTACGTATTCATTCCAGCGCGCGGGGTCCTTTGAGATGTGGTGGTACATCACCACAGGCAGACGCACGCTCTCGCGCTCCGGTTCGTCAGCCGCGGCCGCGCAGGGCAGCAGCAGGGCCAAACAAAAAATTATCGAAAAAACTCTTCTTCCCACTTCGACACCTTCCTGAAAAACTTTTTTGAGCTTATTTTTTCTCGTATTTGTTCATATTATCGAAATAATTTCAGGCAAATCAGGCAATGCTATCCTGTGGAGATGAATTGCAATGGTTTTTCTGGAATTTTTCAGTATATACGTATTCGGCGCGATAGGCTACGGCGCGCTGGAGACGCTCTGGCGAGGATACACGCATTGGACAATGATAGTGACGGGCGGGGCATGTGCCTGCCTGATGCACCTTATCGCCACGCGGATGAATGACCCGCTGTGGAAAAAGTGGATAATGTGCATGGCGGCTGTCACGGCGGTGGAGTTTGTGGTGGGGTGTCAGGTAAATCTGAGGCTGGGCTGGCACGTATGGGACTACTCGAACATGCTGCTCAACCTCATGGGACAGATTTGTCCGCTGTTTTCGCTGTTCTGGTTCCTGCTGTCGATACCGTGCGTGTACGTGTCTCGGGCGCTGAAAAGATATGTGTTTGTGAAGCAGGCCCGAATCGAATAAAAAGCGGTAAAGTCCGCCCTGTCCAGGGCGGACTTTACCGCTTATCGCTTTGATATGATATTGATTATAATGCCGGCGATTATCGGCAGGAAAATTATAGCGCCTATGATTATTTCTGCTATACTCATGTTATTCCTCGGTAGTAATGATTACAAGCCTCATGCTCTCATCCCAGCCTACGTCAAAACTGAGCGCTTCGCTGAGGTCGCGCGGCTTGAAATAGTTGCTGCCGCCGGTGGCATAGGCTCCTAAGGTATTAGCTCCGGCAGGGACAACATCGCCGTTTACGCGAAGGGACTGCGCACTGACTTCGGACAGCACGGGGCGGCCGATAATCAACTCGGGCGTGCCGTCAAGGTTGAAGTACGCGAGCTGGCAGACGCTTACCCACTCGCCGGTGTTTTGGCCGATGGCGTCGCGGTAGGCATTTTTCCAGGCCGGCTCGTCAGCCGCGGCGGCCGGAAGCGCGCACAGGCAGAGCGTGAGTGCGAAGGTAAGAAGCGTACAAAGGTTCCTTTTCATGTGGTGCATGTCGGTTCCTCTTTTCCTGTTTGTTGTGATGCTGAGGATATGATAGCACGTTTTGCTTGGAAATAGTAGGGGGAATGTTTGTTTTTTATTCAGGGTGCGGAAAACGGGCTGGAAAAAATTCCTCAGCCCGTTTTGACGTTTATCTGCTGTTTGATTGTAATAAAATTGCTCAGTCCCACTCAATTTCGTCGGCGTGTTCGCGCACTATGCGGTACAGATTGTCCTCGTTTTCGATGAGGGACTCGATTATTTCGGCAAAGCGTATGGCTTTGCTCTCGTTTTCCTCACTCAGCTCATAGTATGCGGCGTAGGAGCCGGCCTCGGGGTCGGATTCAAGGCCGTCCAAGAGCTCAGGGGCACTTTCTGACAGGTAGTAGTTGAAAAGTGCGTCCCAGTTGTAGCCGTTCATGTACGCCTGCTCGTTGATGGCATTCATTTTTTCACCGATGGCAAATGGCTTGTCGTGCTCATTGTTGAAAGATATGCCAACCCATTTGCCGGATTTAGTGATGCTTACGTAATCAGACATTTTCCGCCTCCTGTGCGACAGCTATCTTCACAATCCTGCTCGTTCCAAGCCTGTCCGCTCCCAGCTCTATAAAATGCTCGGCATCCTCAAGAGATCCGATGCCGCCGGCGGCCTTTACCTTCACATGCGCTGCGCTGTGGCGTCTCATCAGCTCCACGTCGGCAAAGGTTGCGCCGCCGGTGGAGAAGCCGGTGGAGGTCTTTATGTACTCCGCACCGGAGCGGGAGACTATCTCGCACATTTTTACTTTCTCTTCGTCGGTGAGCAGGCAGGTCTCGATGATAACTTTGAGCAGCTTGCCTGAGCAGGCGCGGCGCACGGCCTGGATGTCCTCGAGCACCTCATCCCAGCAGCCGTCCTTTATCATGCAGATGTTGGCCACCATGTCAATTTCATCCGCGCCCTGCATTACGGCGTCGGCGGCCTCAAAGGCCTTGGCCGCGGTGGTCATGTAGCCGTTGGGAAAGCCTATCACGGTGCATATGGTCAGCTTGTCCCCGACGTATTTTTTCGCTCCGGATACATGTGCAGGGGGGATGCACACGCTTGCGCAGCCGTATTTTACAGCCTGGTCGCACAGCTCGGTTATCTCCGCGCTGGTACAGTCCTGGCGCAGCAGGGTATGGTCGCATTTTGCAAGTATATCCTTTATATCCATGGTATAGCTCCTTTCATTTGCTGTTCTGCCATGATTATACATTGCGCCCCAGCTTATTTCAACCTCAAATACGTGCGGCGGCGGTATATTTTTGGACAGGGGTGAATATCATCAAGTATCCAATGATACGAGGTGTGACAATGGAAGAGGTTAAAGTAAACAACTACGCAATGCTGCGCGGAACGCTGGCCCAGGCGCCCTGCTTTTCCCACGAAAACCGCGGCGAGAGATTTTATCAGTTTCCCCTTGAGGTGCTGCGACTGTCCGGCGCGGCGGATACGATAAACGTCATAGTCCGGCAGGAGCTGGCCGAGAGCGTGGTGCTCGAAAATACGCAGAAGCTTTGCGTATCGGGAGAGCTGCGCTCGTTCAACAACAAAAGTGGCGAGGGGCCGAAGCTCATAATCAGCGTGTTCGCCCGCGAGCTTTGGTTTGACGACGGCGAGGACGAGAACATAATCGAACTGACCGGCACTGTATGCAAGCAGCCGAACCTGCGCGTAACTCCGATGGGACGGGAGATATGTGACCTGATGATAGCGGTCAACCGCCGTTATGGGCGCAGCGACTATCTGCCGTGCATAGCCTGGGGCGAGCGGGCGCGCAACGCAGCGGGCTGGGATGTCGGCAGTGTGGTGGAGCTCGACGGCAGGATACAAAGCCGCAAGTACACAAAGAACATTGACGGCGTGAGCGTGGAGAAAACGGCGTACGAGGTCTCTGTAATAGATATAGACAGGGCGGATACATAAAAAAGAAGAAGTGA
>CATJWG010000182.1 GCA_949744165.1 uncultured Eubacteriales bacterium
GACCGACGGCGAGTAAACGTATCAATCACACCGGCCGGAGTGCAGCGGCTCGAAGAGCGCAGGAAGGAGATTTTTCAGAGGATTCTGCGTCTTGTGGAACAGCTCGGCGAGGAGGACGCGCAGGCTTACCTGCGCATAACAAAACGTATCGTCGCCCTGTCAGAGAATATCAACAAATAGTGTGGCCGCGGGGCTGCGCCAAGGACCTAAGGTATAATATTATGTCAACTAACGAGCGTGTAACAGAGCTGAAAAACCGACATGGACAGTCATGCGAGCTTTTGCTTCGACGCTGTAACGCTGGAGACTTTCCGGCGCTGGCTGATGTTCAGGAGAAGGTTATAGCATCTTTGGAGGACGGACATATTTTTGCCCGAACCTCCGTGGAGGAGATAGAGGAATCGCTGCGTGAGGATTTCTGCTTCGGAGCTTTCAGCGGAGGTAGGCTTTCCGCGGTGACAATAATGGTTGTAAACCGCGTGACACCGCGCAATTTGGGCGTACACCTCGGCTACGGCGAGGAGCGTCTGCGTCGCTGCGCAACTTATGACAGCACCTTTGTACTGCCAGAATTTCGTGGTTATGGATTACAGCGGATGTTCTGCAAAATAAGAGATGAAGAAGCTTTGAGGCTGGGCTGTGACGAGGCGCTGGCGACTGTGTCACCGGATAACAGCGTAAGCCTTGGAAACATGAGGGCAAACGGTTTTGAGATTTTGACGGAAAAAGTTATGTATACCGGAGTACGGCGATACATCGTTTGCAAGAAGCTTATACAACAACCTGAGGAAAGGAGCAGAGGATGAATCGTGGTACCTATCTTGAAATTGAGCTTGGGAAAATCACTGAAAATGCCCGCCATGTAGCAGCGGTATGCGCGCAGCGCGGAATAGAGGTGCTCGGAGTTACCAAGGGCTTTTCGGCGATACCGAGAATAGTTGAGGCTATCATAGCCGGCGGAGTGGATAAGCTTGCCGATGCACGGCTTGAAAACATAATGTCCCTGCGTTATCTCGGCTTTACGCAGGAAATGACGCTGTTGCGCATCCCCATGCTCAGTAGTGTAAACCAGGTGACTGCCTGGACGAATTGCAGTCTCAATTCCGAGTTGTCCGTGATACGTGCGCTATCAGACGCCGCGCAGTCGCTTGGAAAGCGGCACAATATTGTGCTTATGGTGGATGTCGGGGACTTGCGTGAGGGAGTGCTGCCCTCTGCCGCGGCAGATACGCTGAGAAAAATTCTCACAATGAAGGGGGTTTATGTCTCTGGAATCGGCACAAATATGGGCTGCTACGGAGGAATATTACCTACGGAGAAGAACCTGTCCATGCTCAGCGAGCTGGCCGTGGATTTGCAGAATATTGCCGGCCGGCACTTTGAGGTTGTTTCAGGCGGCGGTACGTCATCACTTATGCTGATACACAGCGGCGAGATGCCGGGGCAGATAAATCAGCTTCGTGTCGGCGAAGGAATACTTCTTGGCACGGATACGACGCATAACTGCAATATTCCATGGCTGTATCAGGATGCCTTTCTGCTTCACGCTGAAATTGTAGAGATAAAAAGTAAACCGTCTATACCCTATGGCGAGGTAGGGCTCGACGCTTTCGGCAGAACGCCGGAGTTTGAGGACAGGGGGGTGAGAAAGCGCGCTATTGTCTCTCTCGGGGGACAAGACGTATCTGTGGATGGAATTGTGCCGATGGACGAAGGAATCAATATACTTGGCGCAAGCAGTGACCACATGATTCTGGATGTGAGCGACGCTGGTGAGAAGCTACGTGTAGGCGACGAAGTCTGTTTTCGTCTGAACTATCACGGCTTGCTACGCCTTTGCTCGTCAAAGTATATAAAACGTGTATATAAATACGGCTTCGATGCCTCGGCGTCAGAGGAGGACCTGAGTGCAAAATCAGCGAGCTGAGCATGAGCGTAAAAGTACAGAAGTCATTTGACTCATGGGTTAAAGGGCAGACGGGCAAAATGCAAAAAATATAATGTCTTGCTTGTGCAAGACATTATATTTTTATTTATTAAGAATATATGTCGCGAGATTCAGGTATCCAGCAAAAACGAGCCAGGCAATATACGGAATCTGAAGCTTTGCCGCAACAGGGGAGAGCCTGAAAAAGCGCACCGCCATGAGCAGGACGAGCAGAAACAGGAATATAAGCCAGCAAAATGCCAGAAGGCGGGCATTGAAGCTAAAATAGAATATTGTCCACAGAAAATTTACCACAAGCTGTGTTCCGTAGATAAACAATGCGTCGCTGCGTTCAGGGCTGTCGCTTTTCCAGATAATAGCGGCTGAGATACCCATGAGTATGAACAACGCTGTCCATACAACGGGAAACAGCCAGCCGGGAGGCGCCAGCGGGGGCTGGACAAGCTTGGTGTACTCCTCCATCTTGTCGCCTGTAAGTGCCGCGGACAAACCTCCAACCGCAAGTGCTATGGCTATGGATACTGCATATGGACTTATTTTTTTCCATGTATCTTTCATTCACATCACCCGCTATATTTTATGTACGGGCTATTGGAAGTATTCGCTATATCAGTAAATAAGCCCTGCGCCTTTGAGACTTTCCGCAAGCTGAAGGAGGCTGCCCTCAGAAATCTGCGTGAGAGGCCGACGCATTATGGCGCTGTCCATACCCATGAGCCCCATTGCAGCTTTTATGGGAATTGGATTGGGTTCAATAAACAGCTTTGCAAAAAGGTCTGCATAGCGATAGTAAATATGTGCTGCGGCCGCAAAATCTCCACTTAAGCACAGAGAGCAGAGTATGGATACCGTTTCTGGGATAATATTCGATGCCACGGACATGACTCCCTGAGCGCCCAGAGCCATCATCGGCACGGTCTGGTCGTCGTTCCCACTCCATACATAAAGGTCATTTCCGCAACATGCAACAGTTCTGGCGATAAGCGAAAAATCTCCGCTGGCCTCCTTGACGCCGTTTATGTTCGGATGCTTTGCAAGCTGTTTGTAGGATTCGAGCGTTATGCCGATAGATGTACGGCTGGGGATGTTATATAGCACCAGCGGCAGCTCTGTTCTGTCGGCCACATATGTGAAGTGCTCAACTACGCCAGACTGTGTGCTCTTGTTGTAATATGGTGCTGTCATTATCACTGCGTCGGCGCCGGCAGCCTCGGCCTTCTTGGCGTGAGCCAAGCAAGAAATAGTATTGTTGCCTCCGATTCCGACGATTACCTTCATGCGTCCGGAAAGGTAGCGGACGCAGAAATCCACAAGCTGCTCGTACTCGTGGATTTCTAAAGTGGCGTTCTCTCCGGTTGTGCCGGCGATAAGCACTGCGGCAGTACCGTTTTTCTCCTGATAGTCAAGAAGCTCTCCCATTCGTTTGAAGTCTATGCTGGTTTCAGTGAACGGGGTTATCATTGCGGTGCACGAGCCTTTGAATACAGGTGTTTTCAAGCTGCGCCTCCAAATATTGAAATTTTTGCTGCGACGGGGTCAGGCTTTGGGGATGTATCCCTCCGCGCAAAGCAGCTCGGCCAGAAGCACGCCGCCACCAGCGGCGCCGCGCAGGGTGTTATGACTCAGGCAGACATATTTGTAATCGTACTGCGTGTCCTCGCGCAGACGGCCCATGGATATTGCCATACCGCCCTCCATTCCGCGGTCAAGCCTGGTCTGCGGGCGGTTGTTTTCCTCAAAGTAGTTGAGGAACTGCTTCGGAGCAGTAGGAAGCCCGAGCTCCTGCGGACGGCCCTTGAATTCCTTCCAGCGGCTGATTATCTCTTCCTTTGAGGGTTTTTTGTCAAAGGAAACGAAAACTGCAGCCATGTGACCGTTGGATACGGGTACGCGCAGGCACTGGGCCGTTATCTGCGGATTTTGCGCGTTGACTATCATGCCGTTTTCGACTTTGCCCCAAACCTTGAGGGGCTCCTGCTCAGACTTTTCCTCCTCGCCGCCGATGTAGGGTATCACGTTGTCGAGCATTTCCGGCCAGGTCTCAAAGGTCTTGCCAGCTCCGGAAATGGCCTGATATGTGCAGGCAAGAACAGATTGAAGTCCGAACTCAGCGCGCAGCGGATGCAGTGAGGGGACGTAGCTCTGTATCGAGCAGTTTGACTTCACCGCTATAAAGCCGCGGCTGGTGCCAAGACGCTTTTTCTGCGACTCTATCACTCGGATATGCTCGGGGTTGACCTCCGGTATAACCATAGGCACGTCGCTCGTCCAGCGGTGGGCGCTGTTGTTGGAGATGACAGGGCACTCAAGCTTTGCGTACTGCTCCTCGAGAGTCTTTATCTCCTCTTTCTTCATGTCCACGGCGGAGAAAACGAAGTCCACCTCAGAGGCAATTTTTGCTCTGTCGGCAACCGCGTCCGTAACGATGATATTTTTATATTGCTCCGGCAGCGGAGCCTCCATTGACCATTTGACACCCACGGCTTCGGCGTATGTCTTTCCGGCGCTGCGGGAGCTGGCGGCGATTACCTTCAGCTCAAACCAAGGGTGATTATTTATCAGGGAGATGAATCTCTGTCCCACCATTCCTGTACCACCTATAATGCCTACTTGGTATTTTTTCATAGCTGTTCCTTTCCGGCAGCTCTGCGCTGCTCTTAACATGATATGCCCAACCATGGGCAGATATTACAGATGCACGGGATTCTGAACGAAAAAATGCGAAAAATGTCCACGACTTTGGAGCTTCCAGTAATTTTCAAATCCATTTCACTTGATAATGGTGAGGAAATATAATATAATTGACCATATTCGTCAAAATTCGCCGGCGTATAAGGATTTTCAGCTTAACATTATACCACCCCTTATGGCCAGCGGTCAAATGGAATTTGAGGTATCTGATGAAAACAAAAGCGGGCAAGATAATAGCGGCGATATCAGCGGCGCTTACGCTGTTCTCTGCAGCGGCAAGTGCAAGCGTGCTGGCTGACTACAGCGTATACGTTAACGCCGAAGGTGAGATGGTGGAGCTTGAGAAGGGGTCTACATACGCAATCGGTGCTGCTGGCACTGGGCTTATCGACGAGGGCGAGTTATATGTGCTTACTTCTGACGGCTTGGAAAAGCTCGGCGGTAGCGGCACGGGTAGTTGGCAACCCAGCCACCAGGATGAGTTTGAGGGCGGCGGAGGACTTCTATATGATGACGGGACTGTGGAGATAAGCTCTGATAAGGTGTTCGTTGGACTGAAATATTATTATTCTCCTGCCAGAGACACTGCTTTGGACGCAGCCAATCTTGAAAACTCTGTCGGACGGGGATATGAGTTCGGTTATTTTGATGAGGACCGCGAATTCGTGTCTGAGGGATACACAGATGAGACCCGAATAACCATGCGTGTAATCAGTGGCACGGGTATTGGCGTGTACATAACCGGAACAAATGAGTTACTTTTTGAAGTGCGGCGAACCGATTCACAGAACATGCTCGCCATCAGACCAGTTTGTGAGCAGACGGATGCAGTGACGTGGTTTTCCGGGCACAAATATTATGGCGATTTTGCCTACGCAGTGCTCGGTGGTGGGAAGATTACTGTTACAAATGTCGTGGACATGGAAAAATATGTCATGGGAGTATGCTCGCGTGAGATGAGCGTTTCTTGGCCTCTGGAGGCGCTGAAGGCACAGGCTGTGGCAGCAAGGACCTATGCGGCCCAGAACATTAAAAACTCCATATATTATCGTACCTGTGGGTTTGATGTGACAGGCGACACATATTCACAGGCCTATTCCGGCTGCGATGCTGTCGGCGAAAGGATAGAGCGTGCAATCGAAGAGACGGAAAATGAGTACCTTACCTGGGACGAGGGACTATGCGATGCACAATATTTCTCATCCGACGGCGGAGGAACCGAGGACAACAAAAATGTATACGGCAACAGTGCTCATCCTTACCTTGCTGGAGTTATCGACCCATATGAGTCAGCTGTGGATTCAATAAACAACTACAGTGAGTGGAGCTACACGATGACATCAAGTGACCTGGGAAAACGCGTGGGGCTGCCGGATGTGGACTGGGTGGATGCTAAATATTCAGATACGGGTAACGTAATACAGCTTACACTGACCTCGTCATCGGGCCGCGAGGCAGTAATAAGCAGGAGCTATTGCCGTACTACTCTGGGACTGCCGAGCATCAGATACAGCGTTGAGCAAACCCGCTCGGGAGATTTTGTATTTACCGGCAGCGGCTGGGGACATAATGTTGGCATGAGCCAGTTCGGAGCTTACGCCATGGCGGAATATTATGACAAAACATATAAGGATATACTCGGATTCTATTACACTGGAGTAGGGCTGAGCTATGGTAGAATGTATTGATGAAAAAATCGGATTTTTATTTTGAGCTCCCTGCGGAGCTTATAGCGCAGACACCGCTGGACAGGCGGGACGCCTCGCGCCTGATGATTCTGAACAAAGATACCGGAGAAATCAAACACAGGCATTTTTATGAGCTGCCAGAGATTTTGCGTGAAGGCGACTGTCTCGTACTCAACGATTCGCGTGTATTGCCCGCGCGGCTGTTCGGGAACCGGAAAAGCGGCGGAATGGTTGAGGTTTTGCTCCTTCGAGAGCTTGGAGACGATAAATGGGAGTGTCTTACCCGGCCGGGGAGAAAAACGCGGCCCGGTGCGGAGCTCAGCTTCGGAGATGGGGAGCTGAGCGCTGTGGTGCAGGAGGTTGTGTCTGACGGCAACAGGATAATTGAGTTTAAGTATGATGGTATTTTTCTTGAGGTGCTTGAGCGCTTGGGGCGTATGCCCCTTCCACCTTACATAAAGGCGGAGCTTCAGGACAAGGAGAGGTATCAGACAGTGTACTCCCGCGAGCCCGGCTCTGCTGCCGCGCCCACGGCGGGACTGCATTTCACAAAGCCGCTGCTTGAAAAAATCTCCGGTATGGGCGTTAATGTATGCTTTATTACGCTGCATGTCGGTCTCGGGACCTTCAGGCCTGTCAAGGAGGATGAGATAACCGAGCATGAGATGCACTCTGAATTCTGTATAATACCAGAAGAGACGGCGCGTATGATTACGCAGACGAAGCGTGACGGTGGTAGAGTGGTGTGCGTGGGAACAACATCCTGCCGGACCTTGGAGAGCTTTGCAAATGACGATGGGAGCATCAAGGCAGGAAGCGGCTGGACGGATATTTTTATATATCCCGGATATCGCTTTAAGTGTGTTGACGCTCTGGTGACGAACTTCCATCTTCCGGAGAGCACACTTATCATGCTTGTATCCGCCATCGCCGGAAGGGAGAATGTACTTGCGGCGTACAGGGAAGCGGTTGAGGAAAGGTACCGTTTCTTCTCTTTTGGCGATGCCATGTTCGTTGAGTAGAGAGGAATAATTATGGAAACGCTTACAGATATGCCTAATATAGGCCCTGTACTTGCAGGAGACCTTGAGAAAATAGGAGTTACCACCCACGAACAGCTATGCCATGTTGGAGTGCGTGAGGCATTCTTACGTATACGCGCCGAAGTCGATTCCAACGCCTGCCTTCATCAGCTTGAGGTTCTGGCAGGAGCGGCAGAGGGCGTAGAAAAGAGTTTGCTGCCTAAGCAGATTAAGGAGGAGCTCAAAGTATGGTACAAGGCGCTTTGAGGAAAATGTTATGTTTCGACTGATAAAAACCGAGGGCCGTGCCCGCAGGGGAGAGTTTGCCTGTCCGCATGGTATAGTACAGACGCCGGTGTTCATGAACGTCGGCACACAGGCTGCGATAAAAGGTGGCCTGTCGGCGGCCGACCTTGAGATGCTGGGATGCCAAGTAGAGCTCTCAAACACCTACCACCTGCATGTGCGTCCGGGTGATGAGCTTATACGCGACATGGGCGGACTGCACAAATTCATGACCTGGAATGGACCAATACTTACTGACAGTGGTGGCTTCCAGGTTTTTTCGCTGGCCGTGCTCAGAAAAATAAACGAGGAGGGCGTCAGCTTCAATTCCCATGTAGATGGGCGAAGAATATTTATGGGTCCGGAGCAGAGTATGCGCATTCAAGCCAATCTGGGCTCAGATATCGCCATGGCTATGGATGAATGTATCAAGATCCCCTCGCCGTATGAATACGTAAAAGACTCCTGCGAGCGTACCTACCGCTGGCTTGTACGCTGCAAGCAGGCGATTGAGCAGTATAACTCTGAACCGGGTGCAGTGAATCCCGGGCAGGTGCTTTTCGGAATAAACCAGGGGGCCACCTTTTCTGACTTGCGTGTGGGTCACATGAAGAAAATCGCGGAGCTTGACCTTGCCGGCTACGCTATAGGCGGCCTTGCCGTGGGTGAAACTCATCAGGAAATGTATGACACTATAGAGGCCGTGGAGGAGCACATGCCAAAGGACAGGCCGCGTTACTTAATGGGCGTTGGCACTCCGGGCAATATTATTGAGAGAGTGTACCGAGGGGAGGATTTTTTTGACTGTGTAATGCCCTCGCGAAACGGGAGGCACGGACACCTGTTCACTTGGTCGGGGATAATAAATCTGAACAATAAAAAATATGAGCGCGACTCCGAGCCGATAGACCCTAAGTGCAATTGCCCTGCCTGCAGGCGCTACTCGCGCAGTTACATCCGCCATCTTCTCAAGGCCCAAGAGCCGCTCGCCCTGCGCCTTATGGTAATGCACAACCTGTATTTTTACAACAATCTGATGGCGGAGATACGTCGTTCTCTGGATGAGGGACGTTTTATATCTTTCCGCGCCCAGTATTCGGAGTTGCTTTCAAGCAGAATATGAGGGAACATACTGTGGAAATCCGATATTTATCAGAGCAGGACAGCCTGTATGATGTAAGCAGAGTTTACTAACAAAGCTGGAAGTATGCATATAAAGGAATTGTACCTCAATCCTATCTGGATGCTATTCCGGTCGGACACTGGGCAAACGGCAGTCTAAAAAACACAATGAGCAATCTTGTTGCGCTGGAGGATGGACGTATAATACTTCTGCAAAGCGAGAGGGGAGGGTTATGCCGAATATGGTGAGATTGTATCAATCTATTTGCTTACAGAATATATGAGCAAGGGCTATGGCAGAGCCATGCTGGCCTGTGCAGTGGGGGCATTGGACGGACTTGGGTTTAAACAGGTGATTTTTGTGGGTGCTTGAGGATAATACCTGCGCAAGAGAGTTTTACGAAAAATTTGGCTTTGTTCCAAAAGAGGACTACATGACCGATATCTTTGATGGCATGGTGCTGAGAGAACAACTATATATATTCGAAAACGGCAGTCATTTTTGCCAGGCAGGGAAGCAGGAAAACGGTAATAAGGAAATTTAATGCTTGCATTTAGCGTGCAGAGAAGATATACTAAATATTGATCATTTTTAGGAGGTTTCTCAATGAACAAAAAGACAGTTAGAGTTCTCTGCCTCGTCCTCGTTCTTTCTTTGGCATGTTTGATGATGACAGGTTGCGCTACCACCGGCGGCGACGCTGCTGGCGGAGCTTCAGGGGCTTCGTCGATAATCATGCTTGTAGTTCTTATTGCGGTGTTCTACTTCTTCATGATTCGTCCGGAGAACAAAAGAAAGAAAAAGCTTGAGCAGATGAGAAGTGAGCTCGGCGTCGGCGACAAGATAACTACTATCGGTGGTATGGTTGGCAAAATAGTCGATATTAGCGGTGACCTTATCACCTTTGAAACTGGCGAGGACAGAGTCAGAATACAGGTAACCAAGTGGGCTATCTCCACGAACAATATCCAGAAGGAAGAATCAAACTGAAAATAATCCAATCAGGAATTAAGTGAGTACTCCCTGAATAAGCTTGAACAAGCTTATTTGGGGAGGTTTTTTTATGACCAAATCAGGTACGGCGTCGAAGAAGCTGACGCCGAAAAGAGTGGCAATTTCTTCAGTGCTGGCCTGCGCGCTCATGGCTGTGCTGTTGCTGGCAATAAGCTCGCTCATAAGCCGTGAATTGCTGCCGTTGTCATACGAACGAGTCTATATCTGCATATGCATGTTTTCCGGTTCAGCTCTGGGCGCATTATTACTCGTGTCCGGAATGAACGAGGGAAAGGCCATTGCTGCGCTGATAAATGCAGGAGCGATAATGGTGTTTATTTTTATTGCAGGTGTGATAGCGGGGCAGGGGAGTATAAGCGCCTCAGCAATACCTTATCAACTTTTGTGTGTTGCGCTTGGAAGTATTACCGGCTGTATTTCCACTCTGCGAAAGATAAAAAGGAAAAGAAGGTGAATACAAAAGGTAATCAGGCGCGAAGTTTACATAAGCAAAAATTGATTACCAACATATTGCGATTATACGTCGGAGTTCACGCAATATGGAGTGTAGCAGTGCTGAAAATTCACGTTTTTGGTGCCGCATAAGCAATTCCAGTAACCATAGTTTACATAACATAGTTTACATAATGTGTTGTCATAATTAACAAAAATTAACTTTATCGCGTAAAACTCTTGATTACTGGCGGAATTTGTATTATATTAAGCATGCTTGATTGTTATGTAAGTTGAGTTGCTAATATGTTTCGCTGTAATTCATAAAGTTTTCAACGTACAGTGAGGACAATAAAATATGCTCAAACGATTCAAGCGCTTCGGGGTCACAGAATTAGACCCCGCCAACGGACTTATCTTCATAGTTTTTTGTATCGGATTAGTGGCCGGAACGGTTATAGGCAGCGTCTTAACGTCTCCGGTGCTTGATACGGAGTTGGCTGCATACATTGAAAACAGCGTCATTTCGGATTCATTTATCTCTTCTGCGTACAACGCCTTTTTCTTCATACTCTTGGCCGTGCTGTTTGGCACCTCTTTTCTTGGGATTTTTTTGATACCCTCGGCCGTACTTATAAAAGCTTACAGCATGAGCTGCTCGGTTGCGGTGATGTACAGCTCGTTCGGATTGGAAGGAACTGTGTGCGCACTTTTTTTCATTGCTATACCCTCGCTTCTGATTATCCCGTGCTTTTTGCTGTGCGCAATTGATGCGCTCAATTCATCCAGGCAGCTATACTCCATTCGCTTCCATTCCGCAGTGTACAGCAGGGAAAATCAAAGCTTTTTCCGGCACATGATTTTTGTCATACCGGCATTGGTGCTTGCCGCTGCATATGACAACTTTCTCTTACCTCTTGTACTCTCACATATATATTGATTTTTACAAAAGGGGGATATGAAATGCAGGATTCGGTGTGTTTTGAAAGATTTAAGATTTATCTCACAGAC
>CATJWG010000183.1 GCA_949744165.1 uncultured Eubacteriales bacterium
CAATCTCAGGCACAATATCGCCGCGCTCATCCTTGAGCGCGCCCGCGGCAGGTCCGTACTGCTGAGCACCCAAGATGAGCGAGAGGCTCGGTTGCTCGGCGCGCCGGTTTACGAATACCATGACAAAAGGTTTGTTCTGAGGAAGCCATAAAACATGCCGCAGCTAAAAGCAGCGGCATTTTTTTCACGTCCTGCGTTTTACGCTCAGGCTTGAACACACCTTACCCAGTGTCAGCCGGTAAATCCCATACAGCAGCGCGGACACACCCGCAATCACGCCTATGCTGGCAAGCAGGCCCGCTGCCTCGTCGCCCGTTATGCCGGCGGGACTGCCGTTGAAGTACATTATCATCAGGTAAAAGACATAGATGATGAGCGTGCCCGTGAATATCGGCACAAAGAACACGCGCTTGACCTGTCCGCGCACGGAGCGGTAGAGGTACTTCCCCGGCGCGCCGAGTCGGCGCAGGTCCTCGTATACCTGACGGTTCGTCAGCGCAATCGTCATGCATCGGGTATAGGCGATTACCATCACAGCAGAGAAGCACACTATCGCCACAAAGACGAACAGCATCAGGTAAACCGCCGTGGTCTTCACAAAGTCCGCCTTGTCCAGTACGCGAAACTGCGGCATGTACTTCCAGCTCAGACGGAAATTGCTGCTGTCGCGCTGAGTGTAGTCTATGGTCACCTCGCCTGCCTCCTCAAGGCTTTCCCTGTCCAGAAAATAATAACCGTCCTCCGCAAGGTTCCTGTCCCTGATTACAGGGTCCCAGCTGTCGTAAACCTCAACCTCGGGTCCGGAGCGATCCACTATTTCGTTGAACAGCGCCTTGGCAAAGTCGTAGGTCTGCTCATCGTTTTCCACGTTGAATACCACCTTGTGCTCGCGCCACTCATCGGTAAGCCCCCGTGTTATGAGTTCAAAGTCCGCGTCGTCAAGGACGTAGTGCTGGGCAAGCGACTGGTATCTGAGCGCAGCGCCCTGATACGGCGTGACATCAAGCCGCTCGCCGGTCAGATAGTTTGTGACAATGCTTATCCCCGTGTCAAAACCGTAGCCGGTGCTGCCATCGGAGTCAAGCACCGCAGCGGCCTGGCCGGCTGGCACGTCCAGCGCCTGACCGGTCAGCGCGTTGAAGTCAGACTCGGACAAAAAGCGTTCGGCTGTGAAAACCTCAATATACTCGGGATACCAGGTCACGCCCATTGGGCCGTCCACCTCGACCGTGTGCGTGCCGTCCACGGCCAGCAGCGCCGTGGACGCCTCGGCAAAGGAAGTTATCTCCACGCCGTACTCCCGCGCCAGCGCGCGTACCTCGTCCTCGCCGGGTATGTCCTGGTCGGCGCGGTGGAAATAGAGGTAATCGTACTCGCGCGCGTCGTAGCGCATCATCGCGCCGGTGCCTATCATGGGGATGTAGAAGCTGCCGAAGTAGGCGCCTGCAACCAGCACCGTGATAACAAGCATGTTGCGCACGGTCTGCCTGCCCTGAAACTTCATCATGGAGGTTGAAATGAGGTCCCTGTACTTACGCCTGCGTCCGCCCCAGCCGTTCACAACCGTGTGCAGCAAAAGCATGTAAAGTCCCACGAGCGCGGGAGCATAGAACACCGCGCTGAGCCCCTCGGGCGGATACCAGTGCAGAACCAGAATAAAAAAGTTTGAGGACATATATCCCAGAAACACACCGACAAGCACCAGAACAATGCCTATAGCTCCCCAGCGGCGCGGCACCTCGCGCACTGGCTCGGAGCGGTGCTGCTCGTGGACTATGTCGATTATATTCGTCCTTCTCACGGAGCGCGCGCCCAGCGAGAGCGTCGTCAGGATGACGAACAGCGAGAATATTGCCGAGAGGATATAGGCCCTGTAGTCAAAACGCAGCGCCATCTCCTGTGTGTCCACCAGAAACGTGCGGAACAGGCTCCACAGCGCCCATGCCAGCGGCATACCGAGCGCCGCACCGAGCACGCAGGAAATAACGCTCACTCCTGCGAGCTCACGCTGCAGCACGCCGCGCACCTGCGCACGCGAGGCGCCCAGCGCCATGAATATTCCCAGTTCACGCGAGCGCTGGCGCAGGAACAGTCCCGCGGCATAGGTCGTGAACACCGCGCAGCCGATAACCGCCAGCACGAAAATCATCATCACCTGCTTGCGCGAGTCTCCGCCTTCGGGCAGGACGCTCAGCACCGTCGGCGAGCGCATCATGCACACATAGGCCGTTATCAGCAGCACGGAGAAAAAGCAGCAGCCGGCCAACAGCGCATACTGCTTCGCGTTGCGCCGCCGAAGTACGGCACAGACCTCGTAAAAGCTTCTCATAGCCGTCACTGCCTCCCCATTTCGCTGATGGAGGCCAGCAGCGCGTCCTGAAAGGCCGTGCGCTCAGCGTCGCGCTTTTCCAGTGTACGCCAGACCACGCCGTCGCGCAATATTATCACTCGGTCACAGAATGAAGCGGCAAATGAGTCGTGCGTGACCATGAAAATAGTGCTGCCCAGCCCGCTTTTTGCCTGCTCAAAGGTGCCGATAACCGCGCGGCTGGACTTGCTGTCCAGGTTGCCGGTCGGCTCGTCAGCCAAAATCACCAGTGGGTTATTTATCAATGCGCGGGCAACGGCGGTGCGCTGCTTCTCGCCACCGGAAATCTCCGCGGGATACTTGCCCTTTATCGCCGCAATCCCGAACACCTCGCAGAGCTGTGACGCGCGATTTTCCACATCGGCGGACACGCTGCCGCCGATTATCGCAGGCAGGAGTATATTTTGCTCCACCGTCAGGCCGTCAAGCAGGAGGAAATCCTGAAATACGAAGCCCAATTTGCGGTTTCGCACTTCGGCAAGCTCGTCCTCACCCAGCCGCGCCAGCTCCGTGCCGCCCAAGCGGATACTGCCTGAATCGGCGGGTATGTAGCAGGAAATACAGTTAAGCAGCGTCGTCTTGCCCGAGCCTGAGGGACCCATGACGGCGACAAACTCACCCTGCTCCACGTTCAGCGACACGCCCTTGAGCACCTCATATGTGTTTTTTCCCACCTGATATGATTTGTGCAGATTTTCAACCTTCAGCATAGAATCAGTCCTTTCCGCGGGCCGTCCGGCCCCGTGTTTGCGTCTCAATCGTAGCGCGAAAAAGACCGCCACGCAAACGGCGGCGTAAAATACGGCGTGAAGGATGTAATTTTTTGCACATGAGCGTGCGGCTATGTAATTTTCGGGCGCTTTGACGTAAAGTTCGGTTTTGAGCTTCGGCGTTTGTGTGGTACAATGTCAGGGTATCATTCACACAAAGGAGCCTGAAAAAATGCTTCGTATAGGAATCTGCGACGATGCGCTTCCTGCGCGCATGTCGCTGCGCGCAGCTCTCGAGCGCGCATTGGAGCGGCGGCACTCTGCTGCGGAGTTTTTCGAGTTTTCCACTGGAGAGGGCCTGCTGCGCTGGCTGGACAGCCACACGGGCGAGCTGGACCTGGTGTTTTTAGACATGGACATGGGCGAGCTCGGCGGCATGGAGACCGCCAGCCGCCTGCGCGCGGCGGACGAAACGCTTCAGCTCGTTTTTGTCACCGGCTACACTGAGCACGTTTTTGACGGCTACGCGGTCGGCGCGCTGGGCTACCTGCTCAAGCCGCCAAAGCCGGAGCAGCTTGACGGCGTACTTGATCGCACCGCCGCGGCGCTGTGCCGGGACGCGGACGCCGTTTTTGTCTGCCGCAGCGGCGAGACTCTTTACCGCATACCTAAAAAGAGCATACTCTACTTCGTCTCCGACCGCCGTCAGGTCAGGTGCGTGACGAATATGCGGGAATACCTGTTCTACGCGAAATTAGATGAGGTCGAACGCAGCTCCGGCGATGGCTTTGTACGCATACACCAGCGCTATCTCGTGCGCGCGCAGGCGGTTGAGCGCATGGAAAGCGGTCAGGTTTTCATCGGCGGCACGGCGCTTCCCGTCAGCCGTGAGCGGCGCGCCGCCGCGCTGGCCGCGCTGGCCCGCTCGTCTCTGGAGGGTTGAAAAATGCTTGAGGGAATCATAGATTGGCTGAATTCATTCATCCAGCATTTTGGCTTTGTATGGACCGCGCCGCTTTTTATAAGCGGCTTTATTATATACAAGGTCTGCTCCGCTTTCCTCGTGCTTAGGCCCCGCCGAGCCTGCCGCACGGCGCTGTACCTTATTTTTTCCGGAAGCACAGGCATGATAATATGGGTGGGCGACAACAACCTGCTGCTGACCCTGCCGGTGTTCTTTGCCGCGGTGATGCTGTGTACGCGCGGCAGCTGGCTTGGACGTCTGGCCCTTGCCTCAATTCTTTTCTGCCTTGTCATGTCCGTGTGCGCGATGATTGACACTTACCTCGGCAGCGTGCACAGCCTGCGCGGGCTCTACGACCACGTCACGCGGCTTCTGCGTCCCGCCGCGTTCGGCCTTATCTACCTTGCCTTCCGCCACCGCCTGCCGGAGTCCCCTCCGCAGCTCTCGCCGCGGCTGTGGAGCCTTACGGCCATGCTCGCGGTCATGCCATTGTGCGCGCTCACGGCCGTAGTGGTAATTCCCTACGGACCGCAATACGACTCCAAGGCCGCGCTGCGGCTGACATTGAGTTTAGGTCTTGCAATGCTGCCCTTTGTTTTCCTGACCTCACTGGCGCTGCTGGTTGCAGTGCTGGTGCTTGCCGAGCACGAGCGGCTTACGCTTGCCAGCCGGCTTGCCGAGCAGCGTGAGAGCTATTATCAGACGCTTCAGCGGCAGGAAAAACAGGTGCGCACCCTGCGGCACGACCTGCGAAATCACATAACCGCCCTGCGTGGCCTGCTTGAAAGCGGAAAGACCCGAAAGGCCATCGGCTATCTGGAACAGATAGCCGGCTCCCCGGCCATGGCTGGGGGAGCGCGCGAGTGCGAAAACGAGACGGCCAACGCGGTGCTCTCGGCCAAGCGCGGTGAGATTGAGCGTCTGGGACTGACTGCCGACTTCGCCGTTTCCCTGCCGGAGCCGCTGCCTGTTGCGGACACGGATTTGTGCGCACTTCTGGGCAACGCGCTGGACAACGCCATGGAGGCGGCCTCACGCGCGCAGGACAAGAAAATTAATCTGCGCTGCCGCGTGGATAAGGGCCTTTTCATGCTGCGCGTGGAAAACGCCGTGGACTGGGAATTGCAGGACGACCTGCAAACCACAAAGCCGGAGCGCGGCGAGCACGGTTTCGGCCTTGCCTGTATGCGCGAGATAGCCGAACGCGGCGGCGGCAGCCTTGAAACCCGCACAGCGGGCGGGCGGTTTGAGCTGATTGCGTGCATACCGGTGCCAGACAGCCCCGGCTGTTCCCAGTCCTGAGCGGGCAAGGAAAAACGGCCGCCCTTGGGCGACCGTTTTTCTGATATTTTTCCGTTATTTGACCGTGCCGTCAGCGTTGAACACCGGCAGGGGGGCCAAGGTGATGATGTCGTCGCGCTTCTGCGCGTCGCCCTCGGCAAGAATCGCCATCCTCCCGGCAACTATGCCTCCGGCTTTTTCAACCAGCACCTCCATGGCGTGGAGGGACTCTCCTGTGGAGATAACATCGTCGAGTATGAGCATTTTCTTGCCGCGAATCTGCTTTGCGTCCTCGGTATCTATTACCAGCGTCTGCTCTCCCGCGGTGGTTATCGAGTTTACCTTCACCTCAAACACGCCCTGCATGTAGGCTTTCGCTTTCTTGCGGGCGAGAAAATACTTTTCCGCCCCGCTCTGGCGAGCCATCTCGTACAGCAGCGGTATGGCCTTTGCTTCGGGCGCAATAAGATAGTCGTACTCCGGAGCCAAGCGCAGCAGCTCAGCCGCGCAGTGAACCGTCAGCTCCACGTCGCCAAATATTACAAAAGCGCCGATGTATAAATCATCAGTTACCTTGCAGATAGGCAAATCGCGCTTTAGTCCGGCGATGTCCATCTCGTAAGTCATGGTTTTGCTTCCTCCTAAAATTTATATCAATATCTTCAGTTACCAAAACGGCACAGCGTTTTAAGTTTAATATATTTCTTTTTGCAAATCAAGTACTTGGAGGCAATTTTGCCGCGCGGGAAGCAAAAATCGGGCGCTTATTTTACTACCGGCAGATTTGTCAGCCGGCGGCGCAGCATGTCCAGCGCATGGCTTGCAGCGAGATTACGTATCTTCCCGCGGTCGTACTGCGGGCTCAGGCGCAGCTCGCGCACATAGGTCCTCTCCCCATCCGCCAGAGAAACAAACACGGTGCCCACGGCATGGATTCCGTCGCTGTCAGGGCCTGCGACACCGGTGACTCCCAAGCCGAAGTCCGAGCCCAGTTTCCCGCGCACCTTCTCAGCAAGCTGCACGGCGACCTCACGGCTGACGGCACTTTTCTCGCGCAGGGTGTCCGCGTCCACACCCAGCAGCAGCCGCTTCGCCTCGTTAGTATACACCGTCACGCCGCCGAGAAAAACGCTCGACGCACCGGGCAGGTCGGTCACTCGCTTGGCAATAAGTCCGCCGGTGCAGCTTTCAGCAGCGGATACTGTCTTACCCTGAGCGCTGAGAAGGCCGAGCACGGTGTTTTCCAGCGTGTCAGTGTCCACACCATACACACAGTCGCCTAACTTCCGGCAAACCTCGTCAATCACGGGGGCCATCATCTCCTCGGCCGCCTCACGGCTGGAGGCCTTGGCAGTGACGCGCAGACGCACCTCAACCTCGCGCGCATAGGGGGCGAGCGTGGGGTTTTCAAGAGTGTTCATCCGCTCGCGCAGCAGTGATTCGACGTAGCTCTCACCTAAACCGAACAGGTGGATATTGCGGGAGTAAATCTGCTCGCCGGACAGTGAACGCAGATAGTCCAGCCCGCCGCAACGCATCATGGCAAGGCACTCCTTGGGCGGTCCGGGCAGAATCAGAACGTGCGTCCCCTGCGCGAAAAACGCGCAGCCGGGCGCTGTGCCGCAGGTGTTGTAAAACGGCGTGCAGCCCACTGGCAGATATGCCTGCTGGCGGTTGTTTTCCGTCATGATAAGGCTGCCTCGGCGGAAAAAATCCTCAATCTCGCGCTCGGCGCGCTCGTCAAAATAAAGCTCCAGCCCGAAAGCGCGCGCGACTGTCTGCTTTGTCAAATCATCGCAGGTCGGGCCAAGGCCGCCGGTAGTTATGATTATGTCAGCGCGGGCTTTGGCAGTCCTCAATGTCTCGGTCAGGCGCTCCGGATTGTCGCCGACCACGCTGTGCCAGTACACGTTGATTCCCAGCTCCGAGAGCATCACCGACAGGTCGCGCGCGTTGGTGTTGACGATGTTGCCCAGCAAAAGCTCGGTACCAACGGAAATTATTTCCGCGTTCATGCCTTGAGCCTCCTTTTATTCAGCGCCCACCTCTAAGCGGACACGCTCGATATTCTCAAACGCTTCGTTTACAAGTCCTTCCACGTCCAGTGCCTTTTCACATTCCTCGGCCTCGGCTGCCGTGGGGCGAAGCTTTGGGTGCCTGGGGGTGAACACGGTGCAGCAATCCTCATATGGCAGGATTGAGGTCTCAAAAGTGCCTATCCTACGCGCGAGAGTGACAATTTCCTCCTTGTCAAAGCCCACGAGCGGACGCAGCACCGGCAGAGGGCTCACCGCCTCGGTCACAGCCATGGCGGACATGGTCTGGCTGGCAACCTGTCCCAGGTTCTCGCCTGTGACAAGCGCGCCGCAGCCGTTGTACTCAGCCACGCGCGCGGCTATGCGCATCATAAACCGGCGCATGATTATTGTGAAATACTCCTCGGGGCACTTGTCGCGTATCTCCTCCTGAATGTGTGTGAAGGGCACTATCTCCAGAGTCTGGCGGCCGCACCAGGCAGTGAGCTTTTTCGCCAGCTCTATGACCTTCTCCTTCGCCGCCTGGCTGGTGTATGGGAAGGAAAAAAAGTGCACGGGAATCATGTGTACGCCACGCTTGGCTATCATATAGCTGGACACGGGGCTGTCGATGCCGCCGGAGAGCAGGGTGACGGCACGGCCGTTGCACCCTACCGGCATACCGCCCGCGCCGGACACAGGGCGGGCGTGAACATACGCGGCGTAGTCGCGCACCTCCACGTTTACCACAAGCTCGGGCTCGTGAACGTCAACGGCCGTGTCGGGAAACGCCTCGGCCAGTTCTCCGCCAACGTACTGGCTGAGCTGTATGCTCGTCATGGGAAAGCTCTTGTCGCTGCGCTTGGACTCAACCTTGAAGCTTTTGGCCGCACGCATGTCATCCGCCAAATACTCAACCGCCTTTTTCGCAATCGCGTCCTTATCCTTTTCGCAGGCCGCCGCGCGGGTCAGGCTTATCACGCCAAACACGGTTTTGAGCGCGTCGAAGGCCGCGTCCATGTTGCATGTATCCTCCTGCGGCTCGACGTAGACCGTGGACTGCACCGCGTAAATTCGGAATTTACCGAAGGGACGCACACGGCGAGCGGCGTTTGACACGAGCCGCTGCTCGAAATTTTTTCTGTTTAAGCCCTTGAGGACAATCTCGCCCTG
>CATJWG010000184.1 GCA_949744165.1 uncultured Eubacteriales bacterium
CAGCTGCGCCGGCGCTATGAGGAGCTTGACAGGAGCAGAAAACTTATACTGCTATGCGCGGAGGGGTACAGGGCCTATATCGCGTCACGCTTCCTCAGCCAGAAGGGATTTGATACGGCGATACTCAGCGGGGGATACAGGGTTTACACAATGGACGTATAAACTACGATGACAGAAAGGAAAATAGCTATGAAAAAGTATGCGGCACTATTACTTGCGCTTATTATGCTGTTTACCTGCGCGGCCTGCGGCACGGACGGCAGCGCGTCGCAGCCGGACACTCAGAATGTTCCTGCCGACGGCGGGAGCACACAGGGGACGGTGGGAGACGCTCTGGAGGCAGAGGCATCTTCGGATCCGAAGGTGAAGCTGTCCATGGCAAACTTTTTGGCTGCGGGCAATCCCTATGAGGTGTTTCTCAACTATATTTTCACGGAAATATATAACCGCTCGGGCGGAACGGTGGAGATAACCTATTACCCAGGAGGCACGCTCTGCGGACAGGGAGACATGCTCGACGGCATCATAAACGGCGTGGCCGATATTGGATACGTACAGATTGCAGACAATGTCTCATCCTTTCCCGAGCTGGCTACCATTGAGCAGCCGGGAATGTATTTTTCCTCCGCTCCGGCAATAACAGGCGCGTTCGGCGAGTATATAGACACCTACGCTCCCGCGGAGCTGGGCGAATTTAAGGTGCTCAGCTACATGTACGGAACCAAGGGCTGCATCTGCTCAAACGGCGGGCCGATACATACGCCGGGAGACCTGGCGGGTAAGACTATCCGTTCGACCGGCACGATGGCGAAGGCCATTACCGCCTTCGGAGGAGTTCCGACCGATGTTGCCATAGCAGACTGCTACGAGTCGCTCAGGCAGGGCGTTATTGACGGAATAATGACCATACGCGGCGCGATATACACGTGGAACCTGTGCGAGGTGCTTGACTACGGCATGGACTACCCGCTTTACAACAACGGGGGAATGTTCATTATGAACCAGGACGCATGGGACAGGCTTACGGATAATCAGAAGCAGGCTGTTACGTCCTCGTTTGACGACGCCTATGAGGTCTGTCTGCGCTTTATGATGAACGATTTTTACAAGGAGCCCTCCGCGATGCGCCTCAAGGAGGAGATGAAGGAATACTACTACCCCACCGATGAGGAGATAGAGCAGTTCCGCGGCCTTATTTCCGGAGGAGTTGACGATTATATTGCCACGCTCAACGCCAATGGCTACGAAGGAGACGAGATTTTGAGGCGCTGGCAGGAGCTGGCGGATAAGTGGAACGCGGAATACCCGGCAAAGAGCGACGATGACCCAGATATGTACATCGCGCTCAATCCCACTACCGGAGAGCGCTTGCGGTGCGGAGCGGGTACGGACTTTGAGTGGACGCTGCCGTATACAAGCTGAGCGGCGGCCTTGCCTGAGAGAGGAGGTGCCTATTGAACACGCTAAACAAAATTGACAGGGGACTTTGCCGGGTTTTCAGGATTATGGGATACGCGGCCGGTATTGTGGGTGCGCTTATGATGATTCTGTCCGTTGTAAACGTGATTGCAAGACAGCTTTTCACGGCGCCTGTTTTCGGCACGGTAGAGATTGTCAGCTACGCGGGACTGCTGCTGGGAGCTTTCGCGCTGGCCTACAATGAAATCGGCGACGGAAACATTACCATGACGCTTCTGACCGACAATATGAAGCCGGCGCCGAAAAACGTCTGCGAGCTGATGACAAGCCTGCTGGCTGCGGTATTTTACGGCGCGATTAGCTACAGATATTTTGCAGAGGTGTTTTTAACTCTGTCCAAGCGCACCGTTACCCAGACCGTGGGGATACCCATGTGGATAATAAACCTGATAATGGCCATAGGCTTTGCCGTAGCTGCGTTGGCGCTGCTGCTCAAATGTCTGAGATGCACGGTGTTTTTCGTCAGGACCGGCGATGACGGCGGCGCGCGGTAAGAGGGGAGGAACAGGTAAATGACACCTATAATGCTCGGTATTCTGGGCCTGATTGCGTTCCTCATATTCATGTTTGCTGGAATGCCTGTACCCGTGTCCATGGCGCTGGTGGGAACCGTCGGCTTTGCGATTATAAGGACCCCCGCCGCGGCGCTTCAGATGGTAATAGGCGAGATAACGTCCAACTTCTCCAAGTACACAATGAGCGTGGCGCCGATGTTCGCGCTTATGGGCTACATAGCTTACCACTCTGGGCTGGGAGCGCGTCTGTTCAATGCCTGCCAGAAATGCTTTGGCCACCGCCGTGGAGGCATGGCGATGGCTACAGCGATAGCCTGTGCCTGCTTTGGGGCAATCTGCGGCTCGGGGCCGGCCACAATCGGCACCATGAGCGCCGTAGCCTATCCCGAGATGAGGAAAGCCGGATATCATCCAAAGGTGTCGTGCTGCACCATAGCGGTGGGTGCGAGCATCTCGGTGCTTATCCCTCCAAGCCTGACTTTTGTAATCTACGGAAACGCCTGCGAAGCCTCGGTCGGACGGCTGTTTCTGTCTGGAGTAACGCCTGGAATACTGCTGACCATGCTCACACTTGGCGCAATCGCATACACGGGCTGGAGGGACCCCTCCGCAGCGCCCAAGACGGAAAAGAGCACGCGCTCTGAGCGCTGGGAGGCAATAAAAGGCGGAGGACTTATTGAAATAGCTATTGTGTTTGCCATTTCGATAGGCGGACTGTTTGCCGGAGTATTCGCGGCCACGGAGGCCGGAGCGGTTGGCTCGGCTGGTATGATTCTCGTGTGTTTGTTCCGCAGGACGCTGAGCTGGAAGCAGTTTTTAAATTCTCTGCTGGACACGGCAAAGCTCACAGCGATGGTTTTCGTTCTGCTGGCATGCGCGGCGATTTTCTCCCGCTTCATCGCCGTGACGACTGTGTCAACGGCACTGGCGAATATGATTAAGGGCCTGCATGTGAGCGGCTGGGTAATTCTGCTGATTGTGCTGGTGTTCTATACCATTATGGGAATGCTGACCGATGTTATGTCGATTGTTCTGCTTACAATTCCGGTGCTGTTTCCGATTCTTATTGATTATCTTGGCTATGACAAGATATGGTTCGGGAACATGGTGCTTTTGATGCTGTGTGTCGGCGGACTTACTCCGCCGGTTGGTGTGTCGATATTCATTACCAAGGGCTGTATTAAGGACCCTGACGCCACGTTGGCAAAAATTTTCTCCGGAGTCTGGCCATTCCTGGGGGCAACCTTTATTGTGATAATCCTTTTGATTCTTTTCCCGCAGCTCGCACTTTGGCTGCCGAATCTGGTTTACGGCGTTTAGACGCCGGAGAGGCGGACATCCCCCTGCACCTTTCAGGGCAGAGGGATGTTTTGCGAAGGATGGAAAAAGAAATACGTCCGTTTCCTGTGTGGAGGCGGACGTATTGCCGTATTGGAAAAGCGGGAGGCGGCAGGGCTTCACATTTTGCTGTTTATCCAGTGGAGTACGTCGCTTTTGACCTGCTCGCGGTTGAGCTCGTTTAGCAGCTCATGGCGGCACTCAGCGTAGAGTTTGAGGGTTACGTCGGTCATGCCGGCGCGGACAAAATGATGGTAAACCCGCAGTACCCCGCGGCCGTTTTCGCCCACGGGGTCTTTGTCTCCAGAGATGAACAGCACAGGCATATTTTTTTCCATGCGCTCAATATTGCGCTGCCTGCCTATGTACTCAAGACCGCCCATCATATCGCGAAACAGACCCGCGGTGGGTATATAGCCGCACAGTGGGTCGCTGCCGTATTTATCTACCTGTTCGGCATCGCGGCTGAGCCAGTCTGACACCGTGCGCGAGGGAACAAAACCATCGTTATATTTGCCAAAGGCCATGTCGTTGAGGCGCTGGCTCTTATACTTTGAGCCGTGGCGGTTTATCTCCGTCTCGGCAAGAAGCCTGCCGCCGGATACGACCGCACGGGGCTGCTGTCCGGTGCCGCACAGTATTGTGCCTGTCAGGCCGCCGCGGTAACGGATTATGTAGGTACGTGTAAGGAAACTTCCCATGCTGTGGCCGAAAAGGAAGATGGGAAGCTCAGGAAACTCGCCGACAAGCTGCTCGTGAAGCTTGCGCATATCGCCGATGGCAAGCTCCCAGCCGCCGTTTTCGGCAAAGAAGCCCAGCTCGGACTCGTCGTTGATGCTTTTGCCGTGGCCAAGATGGTCGTTTGCAGCTACGACAAAGCCGTTTTTTGCAAGGAAGTCGGCAAAATCGTCATAGCGCCCGACATGCTCGGCGATGCCGTGGGCTATCTGCACAACGCCGCGCGCCGGGCCGTCGGGGTCACATCGGCGCACGCGGATTTTCGTCCTGCCATTACAGGATAAAAAGGTATATTCACTGAAAACGGGCATGTTAAAACCTCCTAAAAGCTGATTGGTAAGCTATCTTCGATTATATGGGCAAAGCTCCCTGCCGTCAATACACAAAACTTCGAAAACGCGTCAAAGAAGGCGCAGAAGCGTTTCGCGCTGGTTGTCCTGCGGATGCTCGATGACGTGCTCCAAAAGCCGTGCGAGCGTCCGGCCGATCTGGCGTCCGCTCAGGCCGAACGCGAGCAGGTCGCCGCCGCCGAGGGCAAGACGGTCGAGGCTGAAGCACTCTCCGGATGCGAGCACAGAGTCGAGCTGCGGTGTGAAATCATTTCCGTACAACGCCTGGGCGGCCGCGGCCGCGGCACGCGCGGCTGGTTCTCCAACCTTTGAAAGCAGTTTTTTCCAGCCGGCAGGTGAGTCGGGGACGCCGTACAGCGCCGCGCCGGCTCCGGTTGAGCACAGGCGTATTTCCTCACCGGAGCATTTCAGCGCACGCAGAAATGCTTCTGTGCGGATTCTGCCGCCGCGCTCGAGCAGAGCGCACAGCCCCGCAAGACGCAGCTCCGGCTGTTCAGGGAGAGTATCAAGCGGGGCAAAATCTACAGGCTCTCCCGCGGAACAGAAGCGGCTTAAAAGTCCCGAGCTGAGCATGATTTTCAACTCGCGCGAACAGGGGAAGGGAAGAGTTCTGATTATTTCAGCGCGCACTCTCTCCGCGGCCAGAGAGACGGCGAGCGCAGATTTTTCGTATATGGCCGTGCGTGTGCCGGCGTCCAGCTCAAAGCCGAGTCGCGCGCAGAAGCGCAGGGCGCGGAACATGCGCAGCGCGTCCTCCTCGAACCGCCGGCCCGGCTCGCCTACGCAGCGCACGAGTCGGCCCTGCAGGTCCTCGCGTCCGCCGAAGGGGTCTACAAGGCCTCCGGACAGAGGCATTGCCATGGCGTTTACAGTGAAGTCGCGGCGGGAGAGGTCATCGCGTATATTCCCGACAAAGCGCACGCTTTCCGGCCGCCGGTGGTCGGTATAGGGGCCGTCGGTGCGAAAGGTGGTGACTTCGATGGGGCCGTCGGGCGTTTTGACGGTGACAGTGCCGTGGCGCAGACCGGTGGGCACGGCGGCAGCGCCGAAAAGCTCCATAATTTGTTCCGGCAGGGCAGAGCTTGCTGCGTCCCAGTCTCCGGGCATCCGCCCGAGCAGGCTGTCGCGTATGCAGCCGCCTACCGCAAAAGCCGCGTGTCCCGCGGCTTCAAGACGGGATAGGACATATTTTATTCCCTTGGAAAAAACAATCTCCGTCATTTTGTGTAAATTCTCCCCAATTCCGGTATATTATATAGTGGGCTCAAAAGAGCGCTCAATCGCTTTTTGCGGACAAAGGCTTGTAATTTCAGGTAAATACAAGTATAATACTTTTCGCTGAAAAAAACAACAAAGTGTGTTCAAGGAGATATAGATGGAAGACTTCAGAAAATATCTTACTCCCGATAAAAGATGCCACCTTATCGGAATCGGAGGAGTGTCGATGTCGCCGCTGGCGGAGGTGCTCTCCGGTGTGGGGATGCGTGTCAGCGGTTCAGATATGAACGACGGGGAAAATGTTGAACATCTCAGGGACAAGGGAATAGATGTAGTAATAGGCCACCTGGCCGAAAATATAACAGCGGATTTGGATTTTGTTGTGCGCACCGCGGCGGTGCATGATGACAATCCCGAGATTATTGCTGCGCACAAAATGGGAGTTCCGGTTTTTGAGCGCACCCAGGCTTGGGGCGCTATAATGAAAGACTACCGCAACGCTCTGTGTATTTCCGGCACCCACGGAAAAACAACAACAACCTCGATGTCCACGCACATACTTATGGCTGCGCAGCGCGACCCCACCGTGATGATAGGCGGTACGCTGCCGCTGCTGCACGCGGGCCACAGGGTCGGTGCGGGCGACACTATTGTAATGGAATCGTGTGAGTACTGCAATTCCTTCCTCAATTTTTACCCCACAGTTGCCGCAGTGCTGAACATTGAGGCTGACCATCTGGACTATTTCAAGGATATAGATGACATAAAAAATTCCTTCCATGAGTTTGTATCTCATGTGCCGGACGACGGCTTTGTGGTGGTTAATGCTGAGGACGAGAACAGCATGGACGTGGTTAAGGGGCTCAAGTGCAAGGTGGTGACCTTCGGACTGACGGACAGTGCGGATGTGTGGGCGAAAAACATTGTCCAGCTTGGCGCGCAGAGCGATTTCGACGTTATGGTCGGCGGGCGGAAGTTCACACATGTTTCGCTGCACGTGCCAGGATTGCACAACGTGCGAAACTCGCTGGCGGCGACGGCCTCGTGCGTCTGTCTCGGTGTCGGACCGCTTGCGGTGAAGTACGGACTTGCAGCCTTCACGGGAGCGGGACGGCGATTTGAGTTTAAGGGCAAATATAACGGCGCGGACGTATACGACGACTACGCGCACCACCCCGGAGAGCTCAAGGCTCTGCTTGACGCGGTGGAGCCGCTGGGCTACAAGCGCATTATCGTCGTGTTCCAGCCGCACACATATTCGCGCACAAACGCGCTGTTTGACGACTTTGTTGAGCAGCTGCGGCGGCCGGACATGACGATTTTGTCGGAGATTTACGCCGCGCACGAGCAGAACACCATTGGCATTTCAGCGCGCGATATTTCCAAGGAAATACCGAACTCAATGTATTTTTCCGGCTTTGAGGAGATAGAAAAGAGCCTGCGCTGGACTGCTGCGCCGGGTGATATTATTCTGACCGTGGGAGCGGGTGATATTTATAAGGTGGGAGAGCGACTTGTAAATAAGGCGTGAAGCGGAATATAAAATTGGCGAGCCGGTGGGTTTGCCCCTTAACAAAGTATTGCGGCTCTATCCCACAAGCGTATGTTAGACATGAACAGGTTGAGTCAGTGTCAATATATCTACGGCGTGTGGACATTGGATGAACACAGCTATATTTATCGGCTGTTTTTCCGTAAAGCTGATACCGGCATACATGTAAAAAGTGTAAAGAGCCCTATTTGAAACCTTTGGTTTCGAATAGGGCTCTTTTTTTCTGTTTTGTGAAAGAAAAAACGTGTGTTAAAATTACTATATAATTTAAGGACATGCAGCGGTTTTTTGCTGATTTTATAAAATTTACCCTTGTTTTTACTCGGCATTACACAAAAAAAGCGGTTGAATATGCTTCAAGCTTTCGAAAAAGCTTGCAAACTGATTGTCCGGACGGTACAGAAGAACAAGGCGAAAATCAGAACTGCAACCGTCCGGCAGGGGTAGGCACGTCAGGCCGCTGTCTGCGATAAGCCGGTGTGCCGCAGGAAACACACTGTAGTGCCGACCCAGACAGAGCTGTGCCAGCATGGAATTGACATCCGGCGCAAAATGATAGCTTGCAGCTTTCAGATTTCCATAAAATCCGTCTCTGTCGGGACCATGGCTGCGCTCCAGAAAGAGCACCTGTTCTTTGGACATATCCTCAAGCGTGATAAATTCTTTGGAAGCCCACGGATGCGAGGGCGCAACGACAATGGACGACTTAACGGTTAAAAGCGGAATCTGTATGAGATTCGGCAGATGCTCAACAGGATTAATATATGTGATGGCAAGGTCGGTTTTGTTGCCATAGAGGCCGTCGATGAGCTGGTCCATCTCAGCGGAGCCAAATTCAATTTGACTGTCTGGCAGATTGATGAGGAGCTCTGAGATGAGAGGTTGAATAACCTGACGTTTGGGAATCCCCTGAAAAAAACTGACATGGAGGCAGGGCTTCGCAGTATTCAGATATTGCTCTGTTTGCACCATGGCGTTTTGGTAAAACTGGTAAACCGGCTGCATTTGATTGCGGAAAAACTGACCAAAGTCTGTAATGTTCAGGCGTCTGGTTGTGTGATGAAAAAGCGCTGCGCCAAGTTCGGCTTCCAGCATACGAATCTGCTTATTTAAGGCCTGCGGTGTGATATACAGTTTTTCCGCCGCGCCGGCGATGCTTCCGTACTCGCATACAGTCAGAAAATAAACGATGCGCGTAAAGTTTGCAGTCATGTCGTCTCCTTTGATGTTCGTGATGTAATCCCGAAGGAGACGGGGCATCTCATCCTTACCCCTGACCTTTGGTTTATAAATAGTTTACTATAAGTGCTTCAGATAATCAAGCGGACAGAAATACGAAAAATAATTTTGACAGGAGGGATACTTATGATTAACACCAACCACAAAATCGAATTCTCCACGGAAAAGTGTGTCGGCTGCAAGCTCTGCTACAAGGCTTGCTTTGTTGACGTCATCAGATGGGACGAGGCAAACAAAAAGCCAGTCTTTAAGTATGTTGAAGACTGTGAGCATTGCTTTGTCTGTCAGTCCGTCTGCAAGAGGGAAGCGATTGTCGTCGTGCCCGACTTTACCAGCGAGCACTTCCAGCAGACTTTTGAGCAGTATCGCTGATAGGAGGAATAAAGAATGGAAATTAAAAGAGTAGATTTACAGTGTGACGTCCTCATTGCCGGCGGAGGCATCGGCGGTCTGTCCTGCGCGGTCTCCCTGAAGGAGCAGAACCCAGAGCTGGACATCGTAATCATTGAGAAGCAGTTTGCCGGCTACGGAGGAAAAGCCAACAAGGGCGGCGGCGTTCTCCAGTACTTTAACGATGACGTCGACCCCATGTCCTTCCTGGCAATGCATGTCAACAGTATCGGCTGCTATCTGGGCAACCAGAAAATGCTGCTGACCTATATGCAGAGAAACCATGAAATGCTCGACAAACTGACGGAGTGGGGCGTAAATGTCCCCCAAAACCCCGATGGCAGCTACAATATTTCTCCCACTGGTCCTTTCACCTCCATGATTTGCGTTGACCTGGACCTCTGCATTCAGATACGCAGGCGCGCTGAAAAGCAGGGCGTCAGGATTTATGATAAAACCGCCGTAACCGAGTTGTTCACCAGGGACGGTGAGATTGCCGGCGCTGCCGCCTACAGTATTCTGGATGGTACGTTCTACATAGTTCAGGCAAAGCGTGTCGTCATGGCGACCGGCAGCCAGAACTACCGCATCGCTTCCATGTGGTCCAGTGGCCGTGGCGACGGTATCGCAGCCGCTTACCGTGCAGGCGCTGAGATGCGCAACGCCGAGTTCGGTAACTTTGCGCAGCTTATGAAGGTCAAAAGCCACAATGAGGTCGTTTTTGGCGAGAACTTCATGTACAACGCAGACGGCGAAAACGTCACCAAAAACTTCCGCCCCTTCCGCGAAACAGATATCAACTCCAACGCAATTCAGGAGTGGTACAACCAGATGAGCAGCGGCCACGGTCCCATACATCTGGACTTTAAGGATGACCCCGCTGCCGGCGAGGACGCGCTGGAAAAACTGTGGAAGCGTCCCTACGGCAAGAAATTCCGTGATCTGAACACTGCCGCCGGAGACAGTGTTGACACCGATCTGGAGGTCTGCCCCCTTTTCATAGGCGAGCAGTCCCCAATCCGCGTTGGCGACGATATGCAGACGACCATTTCAGGCCTGTACGCAATCGGAGACTGCTCTTACTGCGGCAGCGGCGCCTCCGGCGCGGTTCCCGCGCCTCCGGGACGCAACCGCGGCTCCGGTATCCTGAACGCCGTTTTCGCGGCTATTGTCTGCTCTGAAAATCTGGCCGCAAAGCCCATCGGAGAGTTCAGGGATATCTGCTCCAAGGCTGTTGAGAAATGCTTGGAGGAGACATATGCGCCGCTGAACAGAAGCGAGGGCCACACCGCCAAGGAAGTGATTGCACTTGTTCAGAAGGCGATGGCTCCGATGGAGAACTCCGTCATTATGCAGTTGGAGCGCCTTGAGGCGGCCGAGAAGTACGTCGATGAGGCGGCCAAGCTTGCAAAGGAGCTCAAGGCGGATGACCTGCATGATATGCTGGCATGCCACGAGGCGGAGGCTATGGTTCTGAGCGCAAAGATGCACTTCACCGCCGCAAAAATGCGTCAGGAGTCCCGCGGCTGGTTCCTGCGTGAGGATTTCCCCAAGACGGATAACGAGAACTGGCTTAAGTGGATTATCATCAAGAACGAGAACGGCGAGATGACAACCCGCACCGAGGACGTTCCCGTGGACGAGATGATTATCAAGCCTCTGCCCGGCGGCATGGTTCCCGTTACGGACGAGGAGAAGGAGACCGAGCTTTACAGGAAATGGTTCCTGCGAGAGATGACCCCAGCTCCCAAGCGCCGCTACACCGAGGTCGTCGAGCAGGCAGACCCCGCCAACGCATTTGGTGCGGAGGAGATGAACAGGCTGTTTGACGACGGATACCTGCCCTTTGAAAAGGGCTGGTGCATCCTGCCCAACGGCACCGGTGTTCTGGCAAATCTGACCCCGATGCCGGGCGTTACCCCCGAGATGTTTGACTGGTGGTTCGCGTGGCACGGAGTTGCGCCGCTGCGCTACAAAATCTGGGACCACGACGACCACTACTATTGCCAGACACGCAACATGGATAAAGCGCTGGACAGCAGCCTGTCCATGAAGGAGCGTTACTGGGACACCACCCACGACGTCAAGGAGGATGTGGGCCTCGGCCCCGAGGACATCATCATCAATTTCCGCAATCCCGCCGACATCGGCTTTGACCCTGAGAAGCTGAAGGATTTCAAGGGCACCATCGTCTGCGCGGGCAACGAGGTCAGCCCCACCATTATGGTGCACTTTCTGCGTCCTGTAGAGGGCGGATGTGAGCTGCGCACCCGCTTCTGGATGGGCTATAGTGTCATCGACGGCAAGCCCGTCAAGATTCTGCCCGATGGCGTAAGATTCCCCGATATTCCCCTCAAGGCGCTTTTGATGCACAACATCAAGGAGTTTACCAATCTCGCGGCGATACTCCCTGACGTTTATGCGGAGTATCACGATAAGTTCTGATTTTAATTTGTGAGCGGCGGCGTGACGGACCACACCGAGCAGCGCCGCGCCGCTGCTCAAGCCCCGATGGACACGCATAAATGTGTTTTGCGCTTTGTTTACATTATCAAATAAAGGAGACTTAATCTCATGGTAGCAGTAGAAAAGAGCTTTGTGTCCAATATGTTTTCCGTTGAGGGCAAGGTCGCTCTGGTCACGGGGGCAACCGGCGCTTTGGGCTGCGTTCTGGCAAAGGCCTACGGTTATGCGGGCGCAAAGGTTTTCATGACCGGACGCAACGATAAAAAACTGAAGGCTCTGGAGAACGAGTTCAAGGCAGAGGGCATTGACTGCGCATACGCTATAGCCGACCCCGCTGTGGAAGGGCAGGTTGATGCCATGATACAGGCCTGCGTTGCCAAATACGGTGAGGTCAACATTCTGGCGGTTTGCCACGGCTACAACAAGCCCGCCGGTGTTCTGGAGCAGTCCGTTGAGGATTGGCAGAAAATCATGGATGCCGACTGTAAGAGCGTTTATGTTGTCACCAAATACGTTGCCGAGCAGATGGTCAGACAGGGCAAGGGCGGCAAGATGGTAATAGTAACGAGCCAGCGCTCAAAGCGCGGCATGGCAGGCTACACCGGCTACTGTACCTCTAAGGGAGGTGCGGACCTTATGGTAAACTGCCTGGCCTGCGATTTGACCGCGAAGTACGGCATCAACGTAAACTCCCTGTGCCCCACCGTGTTCCGCAGCGAGCTGACTGAGTGGATGTTCGACCCCGAGTCCGCCGTTTACAAGAACTTCCTGGTGCGCGAACCTGTCGGCCGTCTGGCCGAGCCCAGCGACTTTGTCGGCTACGCGCTGTTTCTGTCGTCGGCCGCTTCCGACTTTATCACCGGCGCCAACTGCGACTGCTCCGGTGGCTATCTGGTCGTCTGAGCCGCTGAAGGTGGGAGAAGCGGCATGACTATAAAAAATATTCTGATTGCAGGCGGCGGAATGATGGGCAAGAACATTGCCTTCGTCTTTTCCTCCAATCCCGATTACGCGATTACTGTTTATGACCTGTTTCCAACTGATGTTGACTCCGGTATTCGCAAAAACTGTGCTCAACTGGTGTCCAAGGGCATCATCACGGAGGAGGAGCTTTCCGCCCGCCTGAGCCGTATCGCATTTACAACCGACATTGACGATGGGCTTGCTGCGCAGGCCGACCTCGTTATAGAGGCTGTGTTTGAGGATATGCAGGTTAAGCGCGAGACCTTTGCGAAGCTGGAGGAGCGCTGCCGCCCCGATACCATTTTCTGCACCAACACCTCCGTTATGAGCCCTTCTGAGATAAGTGCCGAATTAAAGCACCGTGAGCGTTTTGTAGGCACTCACTTCTGGAATCCCGGACATCTCATTCCGCTGGTTGAGGTAGTAAAAAGCGACGCTACCAGCGATGAGACTGCCGAGACCGTTATGGAGGTACTCAAGGCCGTAGGCAAGGAACCCGTTCTGTGCAAAAAGGATGTACCAGGCTTTATCGCAAACCGTATGCAGCACGCGCTTTGGCGTGAGGCGATTTCCATTGTGGAAAACGGTATTGCCGACCCCGAAACCGTGGATAAGGCCGTGCGCTACAGTTTTGGACTGCGCCTTCCACAGCTCGGCCCTCTCGAGAACTCCGACATGATAGGAACGCAGCTTACATATAACATCCACTCTTATATCCTCGAGCATATCGAGGACAGCCATACGTCGTCACCCATTCTGGGGCAGATGCTTGATGAGGGCAAGATGGGCTTTAAAAGCGGTGAGGGCTTCATGAAATGGACTCCCGAGGCTGTGGAAAGAAGCAATGCGGAGCTGAACGAGTATCTCATACGTATGCTCTACGGGAAATAATCCAAAAAACATTAAAAATTAATAATTGATAGGAGAAATGTATTATGGGCAAGACTGTTTTTGTTGACCTGACTCATCCCTTCAGCGCCGAAATTCCCCGTTGGCCGTACTTTGACAAGCCCGTGATTGACAACACCCACACAATGGCAAAGGGCGGTGTCCTGACGCAGAAGATTACCTGCACGATGCACACCGGAACACACTGCGACGCGCCTCGTCACGTCATGGAGTACGAGTTCGACGGCCGACGCGCCCGTTACACCCACGAGATGCCCATTGATGCTTATACCGGCACCGCTGTCGTGCTGAAGATTGATATTGAGCCCTGGGGCTTGATAACCGACAAGCATCTCGACGCCGCATGTGAGAAGTACGGCATTGCCCAGAAGGACCTTGAGGGTAAGATTATATGCCTGAACACCGGTATGCACCGCCTGTTCGACGACACTAAGGCATATTACCACTATGCCGCCGGCACCGGCATTGACGCCGGTAAGTGGTTTGTTAAGAACAAGCTCAAATGCGTCGCCATGGACAGCCAGGCCCTGGACCATCCCATGCACACCGCAATGAGCATGAACGGCATGACCCGTATGGACCTGCTGGGCGCAACAGGCAAGACCCTGATTGAGGAGTATAAGGAGCTGTTCGGCGAGGAGGCTTTCGCTGAGTTCGATAA
>CATJWG010000185.1 GCA_949744165.1 uncultured Eubacteriales bacterium
TATAGATAAGCACCGTTATGATAAGAATGTCAAATACGTCCGACACCCCTATCGTCAATATGTACCCCCAGCCCTTGGAGAGCATTTCCATTACACTGCTCATAGCTATTCCTCTTATGTCAGCGGTATGTCTCCGTGACGAAAACATACCGCAGTATATTCTGAGTGCGTCGAAAAAGTGGCGAAGCCTCTTTTTCGATAAGGATTCGCTCCGCTTCGCGCCTCGGTTATCCGCCGAAAGCGGACAATTCGACGCCCGCTACGCGAGAAGAGTTTTTTCCGACGCACATGTCGCCGGAAAAAACGATTTAATTTTATTTGCGCACGCGGGCGCAAACTCTGCGAGGCTTTTTCAACGCGCTCATTCTCATAGTATCATTTTATTATAATACTAAATTTGCTCCATGGCAAACAAAGAATGACGAAAGTTTATGTGTTTTTCAGAATTTTTATCACCGCGTCCGCGGCCTCTGCACATTCCGCGGCGCTGTTGAAGGGTGAAAAGCTCATTCTCAGCGTTCCGCTGTCCAGCGTTCCGGCCGTCTCGTGAGCCAGGGGAGCGCAGTGCAACCCGCACCTTACGGCTATGCCCCGCTCCGCAAGGCGCTCACCCAGTGTCTCGCAGTACATCTCATCCGGCAGCATGGATAAAACGCCGCTCTGACACCGTTCGTCGGGACAGTAGAACAGCCGCAGGACCTTCGTATCCAACAGCCGACGAGCGGTTAACTCAAGCAGCTCGCGCTCATGAGCGCGTATCGACGCCGTTCCGCGCCGGAGTATATAATTCACTCCCGCGTGTAATCCGGCTATACCGGTGACGTTGTGCGTCCCCGCCTCCAGCCGGTCGGGCAAAAACTCAGGCATCGTCTGCACACGGCTTGAAGAGCCGCTGCCACCATATAACAGCGGTTTTGCCTCATTTTTGCATAGCAGTACGCCGGTGCCCTGGGGTCCGAGCAGGCCCTTGTGGCCCGGCATGGCTATAAAGTCCGCACCGAGGCCCTGAAAATCAATATCCAGCACCCCCGCGGACTGGGATGCGTCAATCACAAACGGCTTTCCCGCACGGCGGCACAGTCGTGCGAGTTCCTCCACCGGCAGGATATATCCGAACACGTTCGACACATGCGTACACACAACGGCCCTGCACTCCGGCAGCCGTTTTTCAAATTCCTCCAAAAACGCTTTTGTATCAAAAAGCGGCGTTTTTACTGCGATTATTTCCGCGCCGATAGCGTTCAGCGGACGGGTGACGGAATTGTGCTCATATCCGGAGACGAGCACCGTGTCTCCCCTGCTTACAAGAGACCTTATCGCTATATTGAGGCTGTGTGTGGCATTAAATGTAAAAACCACATTCTCCGGTTGGGAAACGTTAAAAAGCTTTGCTATCGCCTCTCGGCAGGCAAAGCACTCGTCGGACGCGCGCATGGCCGCCCCGTGCGAACCGCGGCCGGGGCTGGCCAGGTTATTCATTGCGCTTATCACGGCGTACTGCACACCCTCCGGCTTTTGCAGGCTGGTGGCGGCGCTGTCGAGATAAATCATTCGCTCACCACCAAGGCTCTTCCGTACTCATCCAGACCTATTATCCGCCCTGTCGGCAGACCGATGTTTCTTATCAGGCCGATGGAGCGGTCAAGGTCGTGAGCTCTTACCTTCACACCGTAATTGCAGCCCTCCTTGGTAACCTCCTGCGGCGCCTTGGTCGTGGAGGCAAAGATGCCCGAGCGCTCCAGAGCTCTTGACGCGCGCTGAGCATAAGTCAGAGAACGGCACATGATGATATAGTGCTGCATACAAACCTTCCTTCTGCAAAAAGCATGGTATTCCGGAAAGCCCGGTCATCATGCCCGAGTTCAGGCTCCGCCTCACGGCAGGGAGCCTAAACTATACTATGCAGAAAGTCTCGTCAGGTTTATTCTCTTTCCAGCAGCGCCACGGCCTGCGCGGCTATGCCAAGGCCCTCTCCCGTGAAGCCGAGGCGCTCCTCGGTCGTGGCCTTCACGTTCACGCGCTCCGGCTCTATACCCAGAGCCGCGGCGATATTCCGGCGCATCTGCGGTATATATCCCGCCAGCTTCGGGCGCTGGGCTATTACTGTGCTGTCGATATTTCCAACGCCGTAGCCGGCCCTGGAAATCAGAGCGCCAACCTTTTCCAGCAGCAGGAGGCTGTCCGCGCCCTCATAGGCGGCGTCGCTGTCGGGAAACTGCTGCCCTATATCCGGCAGCGCGGCGGCGCCGAGCAGAGCGTCCATTACCGCGTGAACAAGCACGTCCGCGTCCGAGTGGCCAAGCAGGCCCTTTTCAAAGGGGATTTCCACCCCGCCGAGCATCAGCTTTCTGCCCTCGGTCAGACGGTGGACATCGTAGCCCTGTCCTATTCTGAATCCTGCGCTCATTCTCCCACGCTCCTTCCCGCCGCTATTGCCTCCGCCAGCGGTATGTCCAGCGGCGTGGTAAGCTTTATATTATCCTCATCTCCGCGTGTCAGATGGGTTGTCACACCTATGGCCTCGGCCGCAGCGCAGTCATCCGTAAAGCTCTGTCCGCCTTGTACCGCAGCGGTCAGCGCAGCTCTTATTATGTCCGCGTCAAAGGCCTGCGGCGTCTGCATGGCAAAAACCGTTTCCCTGTCCGGTGTCTCTGCGCTCCCGTCGCCACAGACTATCCTTATCGTGTCCTTTACCGGCACCGCGGGGGCCACAGATTTGTAATCGGCGGCGGCACGCACCGCGGCGGTTATCAGTTCATCCGATGCGAAAGGGCGGGCAGCGTCATGTATACAGATTATCCTCGCCTTACGGTTGGCTGCACAGACTCCCGACAGTGCAGAGTGCGTGCGCGTCTCCCCGCCGCATACTACCTTTGTCGCTTTCGTCACACCGCCGTTTTTGCACATGCGCGACACAGCCGACAGACTTTCCGGCTGAGTGACCACAATTATTTCGTCAATCTCCGCGCAGCGCTCAAGGCACAGCAGCGAGCGCAGCAGCACTGGCACACCGCCAAGCTCCAGCGTGAGCTTGTTCTCGCCCATGCGCTGCGACGAGCCCGCCGCCACAACCACAGCCGAGCAGTATTTGTGGCTCAGCTTCCTGAGCCTTTTTGATATTTTGGGCATGACGTCCTCCGCTTCATGAAATAATCCCACTGATTACCGACAAACCGCCGCGCCGGAGGGGACAACAAAACTGTCCCTGCCTGCGCGGCGGCTTAATTTTTTTGTATGGAGTCCCTTGCCGCAGAGCCCCCCTGTTCCTTAGTCCTCCTCGGCCTCGGGAACTATGCCGGTGGTCTCACCCTTTTCGGAAATTTCAAACACCAGAGCGTCATCCTCAGCCTCGGAAGCGTCCTCGGCCTCCTCCGCCTCGCGCTGCTTTGCCGGAGCCGGTTCGGGCTCGGACAGGGCGCGGATGCTCAGAGAAATCTTGTGCTTTTCCTCATCAATAGCGGTTATCTTCGCGTCCACAACGTCGCCGACAGTCAGCACCTCATCGGGCTTGCCAATGCGGCGGTTGGCTATCTGGGAAATGTGGATGAGCCCGTCCACGCCGGGCACGACCTCAGCAAACGCACCGAAAGTCATGAGCTTGACTATCTTAACGCTGGCAACGGAGCCCACGCTATATTTACTGGTAAATGCCAGCCAAGGGTTATCTTCGGGATTCTTATATCCAAGCGAAATTTTGTGATTTTCCTTGTCAAAGCTTATAACATAGACATTTATGGGGTCACCCACGGCAACCACGTCGGCCGGCTTGCCGATACGTCCCCAGCTCAGCTCGGATACATGCACCATGCCGTCCACGCCTCCAATGTCCACAAACGCGCCATAGCTGGTCAGGGACTTGACAACGCCGTCATAGCGCTTGCCGACTTCTATTTCA
>CATJWG010000186.1 GCA_949744165.1 uncultured Eubacteriales bacterium
ATATTATAGTTTTATAATATAATACAGATTCATCCCGTTTGCAAGCCTTGCGAAAATTTGCGCCGCCCCGCCCGCTCAGAACGGCTCCTCCCCGTCCGCGCCGGCGTCAAGCAGGGCTTTTGCGCCGTAACGCAGGCAGCGCCTGAGCTTCACGCGCGCCGCGCCCAGCGTGCGGCTGACCGTCGAGGGGTATACGTCCAGTATCCTGGCCATCTCCCGCATTGAGTGCTGCTCCAAAAAGTACATGCGCACCATCTGCGCCTGTCGCGGCGTGAGCTCCTGCTCTATTGCCGCGGCCAGCATACGGTGAAGCTGCCTGTCCGAGCCGTCCAGTTTTTTCAAAAAGCTCCTCAGGCTCTGATATTCCTGCGTCTGTATCCTGTCCAAGGTCAAGCACTTCCTCTCCGTAATAATTGAGCAGATAGCGTCCGGTTGCCGCGGCCTGCCGGCCCATCTCCTCGAGCATGGTCATTCTGCGGCGCAGCGTTATGTAGTCCGACTGCGAGTGCCGCGCGCTGTCGAGCTCGCGCCTGAGCTGCGCCGCCCTGTCGCGGCACAGGCGCGCGGAGCGCATGTATTCCCTGCCTAATTGTTTGAGCTCCATAATTTACCTCCCCGGTTCTCCTTCGTGTAATAATAAAAAAATTAAAAATACGAAAAATAATTGTTGACAAACCCCGCGCGTTTTGCTAATATATTTCCTGCTGGTATTGTGTGAAAGCACGCCGGCGGGAATATGGCCGTGTCCGGAGCGTCGGCTTCGGGTCCGGCGGGCTTCTCCGCCGCGCGGCGGCTCTGCTGGTGTAGCTCAGTTGGTAGAGCAGCTGATTTGTAATCAGCAGGTCGGGGGTTCGAGTCCGTCCACCAGCTCCAATGCCTGCCTCTTGCGGGCGTCAGTCCAACGGGCGTCAATTTAATAACGTGGGGGAATTCCCGAGTGGCCAAAGGGGGCAGACTGTAAATCTGTTGGCAATGCCTTCGGTGGTTCGAATCCACCTTCCCCCACCATTGCGTCGAAGCAAGCTTCATAAAGCTTGCTTCGACTTTTTTCAAGAAGTCAGAGCGCGCTCGTTTCGCCACTCCTCCTTTTCCAGAACGCAAACGCTTTGCCGGTTCGCTATGTTTGCCTCTACCGGATATAGGTAAACCCGGCAGACTATCTTGCTGGCTTGCGTTTTGGCTTTTTTGCGGGGAGAGGACGACATATCATTCGCGGCGGCTTTTGGGAAAATCACCTCTTCACTCATCTCGCCATTAATTTCCGTCCCGGGAGCCGCCGCAATGCGGCGGTTGACCTGCGAAGTGCACGAGGGAGTTCCTTTTCAAATCGAAGCCCAGCGAAACGGGTTCGATTTGATTTTTTATTTTCGACAGAGCGTCTCACACTCAAGCAGACTGCCTCCCACGTTGCCGGCGCCGTTGAATTTTCCATGCGTCGGCTTAATTTTTTTATGCGTTTGCGTAGTACCTGAGTTTATTTTATATGCAAAAGAATAATTTGTCAAGAAGAAATTATGCGTTTGCATATTTTAGTGTTGACTTTTATGCAAAAACATGATAACCTGTTCCTGTGAGAGAGTATAAACAGGAACGGATTATCATGTTTTTGCCGTATTTCGCGGAGGGAGGGGAGCGATGTGATTGGCAGCATACTAAAGCAGCTTTTGGAGCAGCGGGGCATGAGCGTGAGCGAGCTCAGCCGCCGGGCGGGAGTGTCCTCACAGACGCTCTACAGCCTGATAAAGCGCGACAGCATGAAGGTTGATTTTGACGTGCTGCTGAAAATATGCCGCGCGCTGGACGCGCCGGTGAGCGCCTTTTACCGAGGTGCGGACAGCGGCGAGAGCTTGAGCCTTGCCGAGCGCGGGCTTGTGAGCCGTTACAGGAGGCTGGATGAGCACGGGCGGCGGCTGACCTCGCTTGTGCTCGATGCGGAGCTGGAGCGTATCAGTGGGGGAGAAAAAGAGCCGGAGCGCAGTAAAGTTATTCCGCTGTATTACACGCCTGCGGCGGCGGGCTATGCTTCTCCTGCGTTGGGGGAGGACTATGAGGACTATGAGGTGCCCGTCTCGTCGAAGGCCGATTTTGCCGCTCGGATACAGGGCGACAGTATGGAGCCCTGGATAGCCGACGGCAGCGTTGTGCTTGTAAAGCGCGGCAGAGTGGAAATCGGGGACGTGGGGCTGTTTTTTGTTGACGGGGACATGAAGTGCAAGCAGTATTGCAGAGACAATTATGGCAACACCTATCTGTTTTCGCTCAACCGCAGGCGGGCGGACGCTGACATGACAATCCCCGCCAGCTCGGGAATTACGCTATGCTGCTTCGGCCGTGTATTGCTTGACAGACGGCCGCCGTTGCCTTAAGGGCGGAGAAAATAAAATATTCAGGATAAAAGCCGTCAGGCCGTTCAACCTTCTGGTGAACGGCCTGACGGTTTATTATGTTTTGCGGGGCGCTTTATTTGGCGAAGAAGGCGTCGATTTTCTTTTTTATGTCCTCTTTTTTCAGGTCCTTGAGCGGGTAGCCGGAGGGCTTGAGGGCCAGAAGGCTTTGGACAAGCTCGGGGTCGCTGCGGCCGGTCAGAAAGATTACGGGCACGTCTGCAAAGCTTGGCTCCGAGCGGAGCATGGCGAGCGTCTGGCGGCCGTCGCACACCGGCATCTCATAGTCAAGCAATACAAGGTCGGGGAGGTTGAGCGTTATGGCGCGGATGGCCGCGACGCCGGACTCGGCCTGCAATATTTCATAATCCGGCTCCAGCAGTGTTTTCATGCTCTGACGTATCGTGGCGGAGTCGTCTACGATAAGGATTTTTGGCTTATGGCTTTCATGCTCCTGCTGCTCGAGCTGTTCGCGGCGTGAGAGGTATTTCTCCACCTCGTCCATGGCGTTTTCGGGTTCTATCGGCGTTCCAACGCCCTCGGCAAGCAGATGGGGCGCTATCATACAGAAAGCAAAATAACCCTCTCCGCCGGTATTAAGCAGAAGGCTGACCTGGGGCTTCTTGTGGGTGAAAACCTTTCGGAACTGCTCGTAGGACAGGAGATTTTCCTCGCGCAGCTCGTAGTCATCCATGGAGGGGAAATGCTCGCGGATGCGGCCGACAAACTGCCGGGCGGTGTAACGCGCGGCGTTTATTAGCATAGCGTCAAGCTTGTTGGTTTGGATGCCGAGAATTTTGCCGACGGTATTTATCAGCAGCTTTTCCTCAAATACAAGAATGACCTCCTGCATCTCCTTTTCTGCTCCGCGGCCGTAGGTGAGGCGATAATAGATGCCTCTGCCGAACTTCTCGCCGCCATAGGCGTCGCTTATCACCTGGGACTCAAGGCGGAACATGTCGAAAACAAGCTGCTTGATGGCTTTCTTCATCTCGGCCAGCTCCTCGTCGGGCAGCAGGCCG
>CATJWG010000187.1 GCA_949744165.1 uncultured Eubacteriales bacterium
CGGCAGGTCTGGTGTGAGGGTACCTTCGCCATTCAGAAAAGGTGCCATAATTTAACAGGTGTCTTACGACGAGGTTTAGGGGCAGCGGAGGATCACTGCTTCCTTTCTGCTACGGCTTTGAATCTCAAAAGAATGATAACATAAATAAGCTGACGCCTGTGGGCGTCTTTTTCTTGTCCTAATCTCCTTTGCACAACAGTAAAATGGCACTTTGTTAACAGACTCCACCTTACGACAAATGAAAAGGATTTTGGTATAGCAAGAGGAGTGCCGACTGCATGGTTGGCGCTTCTTTTTTGCTCCGTACGCGTATAAGAGCGGTAAATGACCACATAACCGAACTCAGGAGAGCAATCCACAAAAGTGGACGCTCTCCTGAGTCCGTTTATATTGCTGTGAAGTTACTTGCCCAAGGCTTTTGATGAAACCATTCTGAGATTTAATGAACTACATCAACAAATACAATACTGGAATCGCCCTTACGTGCCTGCTCCAGAACAGCCTGAGCCAATACCTGAAATGTCCCATGAGAGGACGACGCTCCGGATATTGTGTCAATATCGCTCTCACCCTGTCCCTCCAGAAGCTGGTTTGCGTAATAGCGAGTATATTCATTGGGGTAGGTACCGTTGGTGTGGAGCATTGTCTGCATATATGCGTTGTCCCAGCTTTTTATGAAGCCGCTGGCATTCTCCGCATTGTATTCTACGGAGACAATGGTGCCGCCCTTTACCAGAATGGTGATATATTCCTTCCAGCCATGGCTGAACTCGGATACTTGAGCGGTATAATATCCGTCCTGAAGCTCCGCCTGGTTTCCGCAGGCTGTCAACAGTGATACCGTCAGCAGTAGGCTTAAAAGCATTACAAAGATACGTTTCATCTGCTGCATTTCTCCTTCAAAATAAACTTTTGCACTTGGGATTGAAGCTCCTCGGCTTCCTTAGCCAGGGAGCCGCTGGACTGTTCTGTTTCGCCCGCATTTTGCAGATTGCGGTCTGCAATGGAGGAAATGGCAGAAATACGTGCCTCCATAGCGGTCAACGCAATCTCCTGGCCCTGTACTGCAGTTGCCAGATGGTCAGAAATTGTGCTGATGCGCGCGGAAACATCGGAAATTGTACGGAGCGAATCTGCGGTGTCCGCGGTCAGCACCACGCCGGTCTGAATGATTGACTTGGTGTTGTTGACCATTTCCGTCGCGCTTTGCGCGGCCTCAGCGCTTTTGGCAGCCAACTGCTTCACCTCATCAGCTACTACAGCGAAGCCTTTTCCGGCGGCTCCTGCGCGGGCAGCCTCTACAGAGGCATTGAGAGCCAGAATGTTTGTTTGGAACGCAATGTCCTCAATGTCTTTTGCGATTTTTGTAATTTGCTGTGCGTTGTCGCTTATATCGTCCATTGCGGAGGAGAGGGCGGCCATTTGTTTGTTGGCGCTTTGAATACGCAGGGAGATTTCCTCTGTCTGGGAACGGGTTTTACTGCTGCTTTCTGTGACATCGGCCAGCCGTTCCTTAACATGAGTCACCTCGTGGACCAGCTCTTCGGTGGAGCGGTTCTGGTCCAGAGATGCCTGATGCAGTTGTACGGACTGCCCGCTAAGCTGCTCCGCCATGTCTGTAAGCCGGTCCGCAGCAGCACGGAAACCAAGGAGCGTCTCGTTCATTGACTCGGTGATTGTGTGAAGACTGCCACGGATTAACACAAAGTCGCCCTTATAGTCAACATGAGGCTCAGTACGCAGGTCACCGTCTGCAACTTGCGTGAGTACCTGCTGGATGTCTGATATTTATCGGTTCATGCTTTCCAGTGTGGCGTCCAGAGTCTGTGTCATGACTTCCAGTTCATCACCGGTATTAACGGGGAGTACATCCGTGTGCAGGTCTCCGTTTGAGAGGGCCACCATCCGGTCTGTTACGCGCTTCACAGGACGGGAGATAGAGCGTGCAAGACGCAGAACCAGAAGGATGGAAACAACCAGAACCACCATGGTTGCCAGAATTGACACAAGCATTGCACCACTAATAAAATGGCTGTAATCTGATTTGGGAATTTGTATGACCAGCGACCACTGAGTTCCTCGAATAGGAGAAAATGCTACCAGCATCTGTTCGCCGTCGATGGGAAATTCTGTTGCCCCGGTTTCTCCAGTGGTTACACGCTCCACTGCGTGACTATTGCCGTCACTGAGCTGAACCAGAGTGCTTTTATTGAGGGCTACGGATTGGTCCGGATGTCCGGTAACAATACCATCCTTGTTGACCATGTAGGCCATGCCGCTTTTCCCTAAATTGATGCTGCCTATGACATCGTTGAGAGTGTCATATTTATATATGCCCATCACATAAAGGACTGTCTCCCCCTCCTCCTTCACCGGCATACCCATCGTAATTCCAAGCTTACCCTGATAGATGGTGGAGGAATCGGTAGTTAGATTATCAGTTTCCTTCAAAAGTGCAAAAAAACCGCTGTCCAGGTTTTCCGGTGCATTGTCAATGCCCTGCAACAGTTTTCCGTTTAAGTCATACAGGGCGATTGTGTGAAGCTCGTAGATCTCCGCGGCTTCTTCCAACACCTCCATGCGGTTTTCTGCAGTTGCCGCAGTGTTCGGACGTGATAACTCCGTTCCATCCGCGCCGACATAGGCTACCGAATTCATCCGAGGGTCTCCGGCAATGGTCATCATGCGATCCGCCAGCATGTGGATGTTGGCCTCGACTGTTTTAGCCGACTGTCGAGCCATTGGCTGTAGGCTATCCAACAAAATGCTCTTAGCAAGTGACTGCATGGCAAGGGCCATAATTACACAACATATGACCACTAAAATCAGGATATTAAGTGTAGTATTTCTCAATATCCTCCCATTCAGGCTCCGTTTTATCCCCCGATTGGCGAGGGAGTCCGCTTGCTTTCCTGCCACGTTTTTGTCGCTCCTTTTACTGATAATTTTTGTCAATAGACGCAATAAAAGCCGCTCGCTATTTTGTTCATAAGCTTTATGGCTTACTGAACTGATAGACGACAGACTTTGAAAAATAGTATATCATAGATTGTCAATAAAGGGAAGCACTTTTTGCTGATGCTTGTCGTAAAATGAGCGCAGTGAAAAGTGCTGGACTATCAATGGTAAAAGGAGTATGATGAATTACAAATTAGATGAAAATATCTATTGATATTGTCTGGCGCTGAGCTTTAGGAACAGATGGTATAATTCCTGAGCGGACAGAAGCATGGTAAACGGAGGGCCGAAATATGGAAGTAAAGCAGATGCGGCATTTTGAGGCGATTTGCCGGTGCGGGAGCTTTGCAAAAGCGGCACAGGATTGCTATATCTCCGCTCAGGGGATTAGCCTGTCAATTAACAGGCTTGAGGATGAGATTGGATGCAGGGTATTTGAGCGCACACAGCAGGGGATAATTCTGACGGACGCGGGAAGCTATCTGTTGCCAAAGGCTGAACAGGTCCTGAGAATACTTGATGAGTGCGCGGAGCATTTTTCCGGAGGAGCAGGGGGATTGCGCTCTGTGTCTGTGATGCTGGTACGGGGAACGGTAGAGCGCTTTGCGCGCAAGCCAATCGAACTGTTCAAGGAACACTGCCCTGATGTACCTCTGCACCTCCATGTGGGCTCTGACAAAGAGTGCGAAAAGACCGTAATGGAAGGCTCGGCGGACGTGGGGATGTGCGCTGGACCGGTGGATACGCAGGCGCTGAATGCCAGACACGTCTATTCGGGACAGAACGTCCTTATTGTAAATGAATCACATCCGTTCTGTAATAAAGCGTCAATATCCGTATCTGACCTTCGGGGGGTACCTATTGCGATTATGAACGGCAGCATGAATTCCACCAGAGCCCTTTTTGAACTGGCGAAACGCAGCGGTATAATTTTGGATTACTCCTATATTGACGACCCGCGGCTTGCGGTATACATGGCTGAGATGGGCCTTCGCTGCGGCGTTATAAACTCAATTTCAGCCGAAAAGCTCTGCACGGGCAGATTGAGGTCCATCCCGTTTGAGGACGAGGAGATGAATTGGGATGTTTTTCTGATAACCCGAAAGGGAGAGCCTCTTACCCCAGAGGCAAAAGTTTTCAGAAACGCTGTGGTATCCTGTTTGAATTAGATAAGAAATGAGATTTGAGCCCGCGCTGCAAGCGCGGGCTTTTTCATGTCAAGTTTCAGTTTACACGAGGTAATATATGTTGTTTGACGATAAACTTGCGCGCTTGATATAGTTAATATGTAAAAAATGCATAATTATTAAAGGAGCTGATTTCGTTATGGAAGCCAAATACATTGTCGATAAATCCATTCTCGAGAAAATAGATGCGGCAGTCCTGGACGACAAGCGCATACGCTGGAAGGCGGCGGTAAAAGCCGCTCCATACAAGCTGCATGTGGACAGGCAGAAATATGCTACCCAGTCATGGAAAATGACGGAGGGCGAGGACATTGAAATTCGCCGCGCCAAGCTGTTTGAGCACGTTGTAAAAAATATTGAGCTGAGTATTCTTGATTTTGACTACATAGTCGGCCGCATGGGCCCCACAGTCGTGGGAGCATACACAGCCATTGACACCTGCGGAGACTACCTGGACGGAATCTGGAACGACGACGGTAAAATTCAGTTTTCCATGAACGACCAGTCCCAGATTACTGAGGAGGAGCTGGAGGTCCTTCGCGACGCCGCCCGCACATTTGGCGGAAAGAGTCCGGCGGACATGGGCAACAAGGTCTGGGCTGACATTCTGGGGACATGGCCGCAGGACATACTTGAGGCGCGGCTAAAGGACCCTCCGCTGAACACAGGTAATTTCGGAAACTCCACAAATACGGTTGATTTCAAAAAGCTGCTTACAAAGGGCTTACGCTTCTTTATCGAAGAGGCTCAACGACATATTGACGACTTCATAGAAAATCAGCGTCAGGACCCCCACAAATTCTACTTTTGGAAGGCCGCGATAATCGTATGCGAGGTGTGCATAGCTTTGTCTAATCGCTATGCTGACTTAGCAGAGGAAATGGCCGCCGGTGATCCGGATGCTGGCAGAAAATCCGAGCTTCTGGAAATTGCCCGAACATGCCGCCGCGTTCCCGAATATCCGGCAGAAAATTTCCACGAGGCGCTGCAAAGCATGGCCATTGTGGGCATCTGCAAGGGGATTGAGCACCCAATGCACAACCATCCCCAATGGGGGCGCGGGGACCAGTATCTCTATCCCTATTTTATAAATGACATCAAATCCGGCGCGCTGTCTGCTGACAAGGCTCTTAATATGCTCGCTGAGCTGATTGGACGGTGGGGCACAACTATTTACGTTGACACCGGCACCCATAGGGAAACCCACCAGATAACCTTCGCCGTCAACAGCATTAACCTCTGCGGCATTACTCCGGACGGGTATGAAGGGACAAACGAGCTGAGCTACATGTTTCTGCACGCTGTGGGTCTGCTGCGCCAGTCCTCGCCTACCGTGGGAATACGCTGGAATCACGACGTTCCGATGTGGCTTATGAAAAAAGCGATAAAGACAAATGTCCTGACCGGTGGAGGAATCCCCCTGTTTGAGAACGAAGAGGGAATTATAGATATGTTTGTCAGGGACGGTGTCCCGCTTGAGGAAGCGCGTGACTGGGTCGGGCGCGGCTGCGTGTGGCCGGCTCTGCCGCAGCGCTCGGAGTACAAGTGCGGCGCGGCGGGATTCAACAACGCCGCTATACTGCACCTGGCGCTGCACAACGGCGTTGCGGCGACAGGGAAAAAGCTCGGCCTTGAAACCGGCGACGCGCGCAGTTTTAAAAGCTTTGAGGCCCTGTGGAACGCCTATGAGGCGCAGCACCGCTTCATAATGCACCGCACGCTCTGGCTGGCAAATCTTGCCCGCGACGTTCAGGCGGCGTATCTGCGCCTGCCTTTTCTGAGCGTTATATCGCTTCAGCACTGCATGGATTACGGTCATGATACCATGGTGCCCACGCCAATGAGCGAGTATGGAATAACTGACCGCGCGGTTATTGACACCGCCGACTCACTCATGGCGGTCAAGCACCTTGTGTTCGACACCAGGACGTTGACAATGAAGGAGCTCATAGACGCGCTCGACTCAGATTTTGCCGGAGAGCGCGGCGAGGAGATACGACAAATGTGCCTGAAAGCTCCAAAGTTCGGAAATGACATTGAGGAGGTGGACCTGCTTGCCCGCCGCGTGAGCCGCATGTCTGCCGACTCCATTACAAGCTATGATAACGGAGCCTATCCGCGATTTAAGAGCCTGCGCGAGGGCCTGAGCTGGCATTATGCGGCGGGACTCGGCGTCGGCGCTCTGCCTAACGGAAGGAAAGCATTCGAGCCTCTCAATGACGGCTCCGCCTCTCCGATGCGCGGTATGGATGAGAACGGCCCCACAGCCGTGCTGCTTTCCGTGCTTAAGGCAAACTTCGGCGACCATTCATATGTTCAGGCGCTGAATCAGAAATTCCCTAAGAGCATCATAAAAACTGATGCCGATATCGAGAAGCTTGCAGCCCTGACCAACGCATTTCTCGGAGCAGGGGGGACGCACATCCAGTATAATCTTGTGGACAATGAGGAACTGCTGGAGGCACAGAAGAAGCCCGACGAGTATAAAGACCTTCTTGTTCGTGTCGGGGGATTCAGCGCATATTTTGTGCAGCTATCGCAGCAGATACAAAACGATATTATTCTCCGCAGCGAGCAGGAGCTTTGATAAGGAGAGGATAACAGGGAGGGGAGCTGGTGACTGTGAATTGTGAGAAACTGACGGAAAAACTCATAGATTTTGCCCTGCACTACAGGTCTGAGGATATACCCAGTGAGGTCATTGAATTTCAGAAGCGGGTTCTGGCCGATTCAATAGGCGTGATGGCTGCGGCCGCGTCGCTTGAGCCCGCCTGCCGCGGGTTTATCGAGTTTGCAAGGGAGAACAGCCCCGAGGGAACTTGCAAAATTATAGGTACGCCGTACAAAGCGTCTCCTCTTATGGCAGTGATGGCAAACGGAAGTCTGATACATGCGCTTGATTACGAGGACGGACACGATGAATCCAAGTCTCATCCAAATACTGCGTCAATTCCGGTTATGATGGCGCTGGGACAGACTCTCGGCAAAAGTGGCCGTCAGGTATTGGAGGCCATGGTTATTGCCAGCGAGATTGCAATACGCCTGAAGCTGGCACTCACGGTCAACGACCTGACGGACTGCGGCTTCTACTCCCCTCCCATGTTTGCCGCTTACGGAGCGGTGCTTGGCGCGTCACGTCTTGCCGGACTCAATGAAATGCAGGCTCTGGACGCGCTGAGCCTGTGCATGACACAGATTGTCCTCCCAGGTCAAAGCGCAAGGTCTGCGGGGTCCGTACTGCGCGGTGTTCGTGAGGCGCTTTCCGCAAGGGCGGCGATGTTCGGCGTGCTTATGGCGCAGAAGGGTGTTCATGCCCGTATGGATGAACCCTTTGAGGGCACATTCGGACTGTATATGAGCTGCTTCAGAAACGGATATAGCCCCAAGACTATTTTCGACGGCTTGGGGGAGCGCTGGGAAGCCGGCAAGCTTCGGCTTAAACCGTGGCCCTGCTGCGGCACCGCCCATGCGGCCCTGGATACTCTGCTGCATGTTATGAAAGAAAATGACGTGAGGCAGAAGGATATACGGGGCATACACCTTACGGTGAACAAGCCTCATCTGAACCTGCTGGAGCCCCACGAGGTGAAATACCGCCCGAAATCGCTGGCTGCGGCTAAGTTCAGCCTGCCGTTTACCTTGGCGCTGGCCGCCGTGAATGGAGGCGTGACCCTTGAGCTCTACACCGAGGATGCGCTTGAGGACAAAAGACTGCTGGAGCTGGCGGACATGGTGACTTATGAGCGGCGTGCGCAGGAGAGAGCGGAGCAATTTCCCGACGACCATGTTGAAGTTGTCATTACGACCGCTGACGGAGGGAAATACAGCAGGGAAAGCTTTGTTTCCCCGGGTAGTCCTCTGATGCCGCTGAGCAGAGAGCAGACGGAAGGCAAGTTTTTTGATTGCATGTCCCATGGAGTGAGGCCATACAGCCGCGAGGAAAGTGCCGGGATTCTTAACGCTGTTCTCAAGCTTGATGAGAGAGCAGACTTTGGCTGCTTCTGCGCCCTGCTTGACTGAGCGGACAATACTCCAGCGCTTTGACATCAGTGGACACTGAAGCACGGGAAAATATATTATGCATGTCCGTATTTGCGGTGGAGAACAGGGGTGATGCGAACAGAAAATTAAAAGCTGCGTATTATAGCTCAGCCGGCAGAAAAGAACGTGGGCTCTTTTCTGAGACAGCGTAAAAATTTAAATTTGGGGGTATAAAGATATGTCACCCGTAACACTGCTTATTGTCTGTATCGTGTGTGTTGCCGCCTGCGTCTTCATCGGCAACAAGCTCAACATCAACATCGGTCTGCTGGCGCTTCCTGTCACTTACATAGTTTCGGTGTTTCTTATGGGCAACTCCGTCAAGGATACTGTGGCATTCTGGCCAACGAGCACAATGTTTACGGTTGTTTCACTTTGCCTGTTTTTCGGATATGTGAACGAGACTGGAGCTGCAAACAAAATTGCGAGTATATTACTGTATAAGACCCGCAATTATCCTGCGCTGCTCCCATTTACTATCATGCTCATCGCGGTGGTGCTTACCTCCACCGGAGCCAACCCCTTTGCGGTGGCTGCCATATGCTGTCCTCTGGTATTCAACATCTGTGAGCGCACCGGCAAGAACGCGATCCTCGGCTTCGCAATGTTTACCTGCGGCACAAATATGATGTGCTATGTCCCATGGTCGGCCGGCTATGCGGTCCAGGTAGGCGTAATCACAAACGGAGAGCTTGCCGAAGGCGTCGGCACATACATGACCGGTGTTTTCCTTGGATACCTCGTGTTCTTCTTTATTTGCGGCCTTCTCATGTATATTTTGCTCAAGGGCCCAACGTACATGACAAGCCGGAATGATCTGACCCCACCGGAGCCATTTGATAAAAAGCAGAGAACTGCTCTCGTTCTGGTTGTGATAATGGTTGCCGTAATTATCCTGCCGACTGCCGCCGCCACAATCACGGGCAACAAAGCGATAAAGGCATTTTCCAGACAGATTGACGTCGGATTTGTCGCAACGGTTCTGGCCGCTGTCAGCGCGGTCATGAAATTGGGCGACACTAAGAATGTTATAGTCAAGCAGGTTCCCTGGACGACTATAATCATGATTTGCGGCGTGGGTATGCTCATAAATGTTGCGGCTGCCGGAGGAGCGATTGAGGTTGTCGGAGATTGGATAGGCACCTCGATTCCCAAGCTCCTTGTACTTCCCATGCTCTTCCTTGTAGGAGGGATTTTGTCGATGTTCGTCTCGACAAACAATGTGGCAATACCAACTTTGTTTGCTATTGTGCCGGCAATAGTTACAGCTTCGGGGCTGAACCCGCTGATAATCTATATCACGATTGCGGTTGGATGCAGCTCCACGGGGTGCTTCCCGTTTTCGGGCAGCGGTTCATTTGCACTTGCGGTTTGCCAGAACGAGAAACTAAGCGCTCAGCTTTTCAAAGATCAGATGAAGATGGCGGCGTTTCAGCTTACAATAGGCATTATATTATCTTTTGTGTGTGCTGCTATCTTTTGATAAACTTGCATAATGGGAGTCTGAGAATAAATTTTCTCTATTAAATTATATTACAATCAGGTAAGCGCATATTAACAGCATAACCCCCTCTGCATTAAGCTTAATGCAGAGGGGGTGTTTTGTTTCAAGAATCCCAAATATCAGATATATCAATGCTCCCAATCGCGACCCTGGTCAAGGTCCCACAGGCGGAAGAGCTCGTTGTAAAACGGGGGGCGGGGGAAGTCATACTCCATTATGGGCTTCATGTTGCGGTAGCCTACGCCGAGAGCGTCGATTTCCCGAAGTCCTGCGGCGGCCTCGGCGAGACGTGGGAAGGGGACGCTGAAAATAATCTCGTTTGCACCGGCCAGCGCGCGCTCCTGATCACCGGGGTCGGGAATTGTTATGGCGTAATTTCCGGTTTTCATCGGCGTAACTATAGCGTGTATACAGGAATCTATCGCGTCAAAATCAGAGCTGAGCATTTTTCCGGTCTGATTTTTGACGCCCCAGATGAGGCTGCGAAGCTGGTAATTGTTGTCGCAGTTGATGAGGATAATGTCAGGTATGAAGTCCGCAGACTCGGCGGGGGCCATGAGCATACCAGCGTATTTGCCGTGCTCAAGCTTCGGAAAAGCAGCGAAAAATTCCCGCGCCTTATCCAGGTCGCTGATGCCGAGATTTTTGGCAACCTCCTCAAATGCGGGCATTCCGGGCTCGCATGCGACGTGGCCAAGGCCTATCAGAGGGTTCCAGCACCAGTGGTCCTGCTTGCAGAACCAGACGCTTCGGCCCTCACGCTTGGTCAGCGCCAGCGCCTGGCACAGCGCCATATGCTCGCCCTTGTCGTGCATGGGGCGCAGGACGTTTTCTGGAACTGAGGACTCATCCTCAAGCATTTTAACAGCTTGGGGATGAAGTGACAGGTGCAGTGTAGAAATTATGTAGCTTATCGTTTCGCGCATTTCTTCTGAGTTCATTGTTTTTCCTCCGGTCTTAAGTTGTGCGCTTATCAAATATGAAGCGCCGCCTGGAAAGCCTGATTTACCGCCTCGGCTATAGTGGCGGCCCGCTTTGCGTCACCAATAATATACACGTCCGTCTCAGGGGCGCAGTGACGCAGCTTATCAGCCTCGTCATAGAGCGGTGCCATACCGGAGGCAAGCAGAACGGTGTCGGCGGGAAGCGCTACGGCCTCATTTGTGTCAAGGTTGAGGCAAATAACGTCCTTATCACATATTTCGGTGAGTGCGGTGCGGTAAAGAACAGGGATGCCCTTAGTGTGAATAATGGCGCGCATTTCCTTGGCGCTGGAGCCGATGGATGAGCTTAAACGGGCAAAATTATCCTGTTCCCCGGGGCGGGAGATAACGGTGACGCGGCGGCCCTGCTCGTGGTAGTCAATCGCGGCCTCAAGTCCGACGGAACCCGCGCCGACTATCACGACGTTTTCGCCCACTGGCAGAGCGTTCAGCTCGGCCTCGGGGGCCCAGAGAACGTGCGGCTTTTCCACGCCTGGCACCTTGGGAACCCGCGGCTCAGCTCCAACGGCTATGATAAGCGCGTCATACCCCGCCTTGTCGAGAGTTTCCTTTGCGGCCTCGGTATTCATGAGAACCGTGACATTGGCCAGCTTTGCGTGCTTTTCAACCTGATATTGCAGCCACTTGAGGTAGTCGCGGCAGTCGCCCTTGAATGGGGGGGCGGCGGCATAGCGGACACAGCCGCCTATCTCGCCGCTTTTTTCATAGAGTGTGACATTGTGCCCGCGCTCAGCGAGAGTCATCATGGCCTGAACGCCGCCGGGGCCACCGCCTATAACGGCAACCTTTTTTGCTGTTGCGGCTTTGGGCACCGAGCCGTCGCGCAGCTCGCTTGTCATGGCGGACATGGGGTTGACCGCGCAGTAAATGGGCTTAGGGATAAAAAGATGCTTTGTGCAGGTATCACAACGAAGGCAGGGGCGGCGTTCCTGCGGCAGGTCGTGGGCATATTTTGCCGGCATGTCGGGGTCGGCCATGAGCGGACGGCACATAGCCACGAAGTCCGCCTTGCCGCTTGCGATTATTTCCTCGGCCATGTCAATGCTCGTTATCGAGCCGACAGTGGTGACGAGCAGGTCGGGAAATGCCTTTTTTATGTCTGCGGCGTAATGGACGTTGAAGCCGCGGTCCATCATGTAGTTCTGGCACCAGTTGCGGTAGTAGGCCATGTCGAAGTCGCTGTGCAGTCCGGCGGAGACATGCAGTATGTCAATGTGGTCCTTTAAATAAGAGATAAGCTCAAGCGTCTCATCAAAATGCATGGAGCCTTCGGCAATCTCGTCGGCGGAGATGCGGAACTCTATCACGAAATTTTCCCCGCATTTTTCGCGTATCGCGTCGCATACCTCGATGGCAAAGCGCGCGCGTTTTTCAACACTGCCGCCGTATTCGTCGCTGCGGTGGTTATAAAGCGGACTGGTGAACTGGCTTATCAGGTTGCCGTGCCCACCGTGCACGAGGACGACGTCCATGCCCGCGCGTTTCATGCGCTGCGCGGCAAAGGCGTATTTATCCACCGTCTCCTTTATTTTTTCGTGCGTCATCTCTATGGCGGGGATGGGCGCGCGGCCGAGTCGCGCTGCGCGGGAGCGCTCGGTGGAGGAAATATTAGGCGAGGAGCTGAAGGGCGGATGGCCGACGGTTTCAAATGCTGTGTTCTCGCCGTTGTGATTTATCTCGAGTGAGGCATGACAGTCGTACTGCTTGCACATGTCCGCATAACGCGCCAGATTAAGAATGCAATTATCGCTGCTTAAATCGAGCTGATAGGCTTCGTCTTTGCATTCTGTGATGTCAATGGAGGAATTGCCGACATAGAGTGTGCAGACTCCGCCGCGTGCGAACATGCGGAACCAGTCCAAAAACTCGGGAGTAACCTGCCCGTCAGGGCTGGCAAGATTGGGAGATGGAGGAGCCAGAACGATTCTGTTCTTAAATTCAACGCCGCGTATTCTGATTGGGGAGAAAACGTGAGTGTACTTTGAACCCATAAAAACCACCTTTAATTTAACTTTTCCGCGGCGCGTGGCGCGTCCGGCGGCAAGTTTGAACTATAATTTAAAAACTATCTTAGCATGAAGAGGTGGAAATTTAAAGGAAATTACATGAATTGAACGATTCTAAATACGCATAGAGCTATACGTTGCCATTTCATGCACGTATATGTATTATGTACAATGTAAGCTTAAATGCACTGCGAATATTGAGCGTTTTGCCCGGGGGTAGGCGAGAGTGCTTACCCATGGGGACGTAACGGCGGAAGGGGAATGTGCTCTATGTATCAGTTTCATCCGTTTACCGAGAGAATCGGGCGTATGCGAGAGAGAATACGCGACCGTGTTGTACAGTATGACGCGGAGCGCGCGAGGATTATTACGGACAGCTATAAGGAAAACGAATATGTGATTCCGATTATCAAGCGCCCGCTGTCCCTGTACGCGCTGTGCGAGAAGATGACGGTGCTGATTGATGATGACGAGATAATCGTCGGCAACAAGGGACCGAATTTTTTCAGCAGTCCGGCGTATCCGGAGTGGGGAATAACGGACTGGGTGGTGGACGACGTTGCCTCCGGTCGCTGGACGCTCAACAGCGAGGGCTTTTACATAAATCCGGTAGAGGACGGCATAAAATATTGTATATCCAAGGCGGATTATGAGTATCTCGCCTCTATCAAAGACTACTGGGCAAAGCGCAAGGTCGGTACGATGGCGGACGCATGGAAGCCGGACGGCTATGACGAGCTGGCGAGATTGAATGTCAGCAGTTATGTTGAGGGCGGAATGAGCCTGATTGGACTGCCGGCAGGGCACCTTATCGCCAATTACCCGAAGATAATAAACACCGGCTACGCCGCGATACGCAAACAGGCACAGGACTGGATTGACGAACACCGCGGCAACCTGATGGGCGAAGATATGAACAAGTACCTGTTCTACAAGTCCGCGGTTATTACCTGCGACGCAGCGATGCTGCTTGGAAGGCGCTACGCCGACGCTTGCCGCGAAAAGTCTGCGGGCGAGAATAAGCCCGAGCGAAAAGCGGAGCTTGAGCGCATGGCTGAGGGCTTGGAGTGGATTTCCGAGAATCCTGCACGTAGCTTCTGGGAGGCCTGCCAGGCTACGATGCTCTATCAGGTGATGATTCAGAACTATGACCTTGTGCCGGGGCCAGCCTTCGGACGCTTTGACCAGTACACCTGGCCATTGCTGAAAAAGGACCTTGACGCCGGAGCGATTACCATGGAGCAGGCGCAGGAGATTGTGGATGCTTTCTTTCTCAAGGCCAACTGCTTCTACGGTGCCGGACCGGCAAAGCTGGTGGACACGACCGGCATCGGCAATACATATCAGAATACAACGGTCGGAGGCGTGATTCCCGCAACGGGCGAGGACGCGACAAACCCCGTGACCTACATGGTGTTTGAAACCGTGGGCCGATTGAAGCTGCATGACCCGACGATTGTTTTCAGAACCAACAAAAATACGCCCGACGAGCTGTGGGACTGCGCGCTGGCAACGTCAAGTCTTGTCGGCGGACTGCCGCTTTACTATAACGACGAGATTGTGATTCCCGCGCTTATGCAGGAGCTTGGCTTCAGTCTTGAGGATGCCAGGGATTACGGCTGCATTGGCTGTCAGGAGATTGTCGGCAGCGGCAACGACTATCCCGCACCGAACGGTATGCACCCGCCGCACGCATCCATCTGGTGGGGCAGCGTTCTGAACATGGCGATTAACGACGGCAAAAACCCCTTTAATGGCGTTCAGTCGAGCCTGCACACTGGCTTCCTGTACGATATGACCTCTATTGAACAGGTGCGCGAGGCGGTCAGGAGGATGGGTAATTATATCCTGAAGCTGTTCGTGACTATGAACAACTACGCAGAGACGCTCTCGCCCTTTTTTGCTCCCGAAAGTGTTTTGTCGATATCCATCGACGGCTGCATGGAAAGTGGGCGCGATGTGGTAAACGGAGGCGCGAAATACAACTCATTCGGCGGCACAGCCACCGGTCTTGCCACCGTGGCCGACTCCCTGACGACGATAAAGTATATGTGTTTTGACAAAAAGCTGTGTACCACGCGCGAGCTCTACGATGCGGTTATGGCCAACTGGGAGGGCTATGAGATGTTGCGCCAGCAGATTCTTGCAGAGGTGCCGCACTACGGCAACAACGACCCATACGCCGACGAGGAGCTGAAATGGTGCAATGAGATGTACGCGCAGGCCTGCCGCGAGTGCTACAGCGTCCGCTCAAAGGTCTACAAGTCAGGGCTTTACGGTGCATCTGACCACGTGGCGCAGGGCAAGCTGACATGGGGTACGCCCGACGGCAGAAGCTTCCCCGACCCGATTGCCGACGCGGCGTCGCCTGCGCAGAGCAGAGACAAAAACGGACCGCTCCAGGTGTTTAACAGCGCCTGCTGTTACGACCACAAGCCGTTTCTCGGCGGAATCGCGCTCAATCTTCGTATGCACTCGAGCGTTTTGAACAGAGACGACGGTGTGACGAAGCTGCGGGACGCGACAAAGGCATATTTCGACAACGGAGGTATGGAGGTTCAGTACAACGTGGTGGACACGGATACTCTGCGCGCGGCACAGACAAATCCGGAGGAGTACCGTGACCTTGTCGTGAGAATTGCGGGCTATTCCGCTTACTTTGTCGAACTTGGCGCCGACCTTCAAAACGATATCATTGCGAGAAATGAAAACCGTATATGACAGAGGGGGGCGGAGCGGAGCCGCTTTGCTCGGTAAAATTTGCAGGAGGTGCTATGCCGATGCCGGAAATTTTAACGCAGCATGATTTTCAGCACATGGGAGAGGAGCTTTCCGCGCTGCTGACGTTGAGGTATTCTCCAATTGCGATGAAGTTGATATATGACGAGGATGAAATCCCCGCCGACTCCATGCGGCCTTATAGGGACAAAAACGGACACCTTGCGATGTGCCAGGCATTTGCGATGGTAAGACGGGAACGAAAATCCATCACCATGCTCAAGGACGACCACTGGTGCGTCTGGCCGCTTGTGTCCTACGGCATGGTAGAGCTGACGGACGAGGATATAGAATATATGGGGAAGATGCTGTTCTTCTCTGAGCCGGAAAAGGGTGTTGAGTTTCTGCGAAGCGGATATCCGCGGCTGAAATCGGGGTGGCAGCCGCTTGGCTTCACGCTTGCGCCGCTGGAAAAAACGGACTTTGTTCCGGACGTGATAAGTGTCTACTGCCGGCCTGCGCAGTTAAGAAGTATTCTCATGGCGGTGCGATATGAGACAGGCGAAATGCTCCGGCTGAGTCTTGACTCGGTGGACTCCTGCGTACACTCCACAATTCCTGTGCTCAACGGGCAGGACTTCAACCTGACTGTTCCCGATGCGGGGGAATACGAGCGTGCGCTCACGGACGAGGATGAGCTTATTTTTACCCTGCGCGGAGAAAGACTCAGTGCTGTTGTCAAAAATCTGAAGCTGCTCAGCCAGGCGGGCTTCGGATACAGAGAACTGGCTATGGGCCTGCAATATGACACACCGCGACCGGAGTTTTATAACACTATGTTCAGGAAATGGGGGTTGAAAACGGGCAGTCAATGGGATAAATGATGGTTTGTGGAGAACGAAAATGTTAAAGGGAGAGTGAGGAAATGGGAAAAAAGGAAAAATTCTGGTCTCTTGAAAAGAACAATGCCATTGAAAACGTAGTTGATAAGCTTTTCAAGCTCGTCAGCATGGTAGCAATTTTTGCTACGGTAATTATCATGGTTATAACGGTTGCGGACGTAATAATGCGTGCAGCAGTGAATAAATCCGTTCCGGGTGTTATGGAAATTACGCAGTTTCTCATGGTGTTTGTGTGTTACTTTGCCATGCCGTGGGTTACCTGGCAATTTGGCCATATCAAGGTTGACTTGCTGACGACCAAGCTGCCGGAAAAGGCTCAGGGCGTAATTCTCGTAATCGATAAATTTTTATGTATTGCATTTACGCTCCTTATGATTTATGAGGTATGGAAACAGGGCGGGCAGGCGAAGCTTATGCGCTCCGTCGGCGCTATTACCCGTTTCCCCGTGTATCCGTTTTATTATATCACATCTATCATGATGGTGTTTGTTGTAGTGGCAATGATTATAAATATTATTTCTCTCATTGCGCTCGGAAAGGAGAAAGAAAGATGAGCTTGACTATGGTAGGTATTATCGGAATTGCTATTCTGATTATTCTTATCTTTCTCCGTGTACCGGTCGGCTTTGCGATGGGAATTATCGGCTTTCTCGGACTGTGGTATCTGCGTGGCTTCGGTCAGGCTGCGATGGTTGTCGGACTTGAGCCGTATTCGCAGGTAGCGGTGTATACCTTCAGCTGCGTGCCGCTGTTTGTATTCATGGGTACGCTGATAGCAAACACCGGTATAGGCAAGGAGCTGTTTGATTTCGCCTCAAGCTTTCTCGGACATATCCGCGGAGGACTGGGTATGGCTTCTGTCTGCGCATGCGGCATTTTCGCGGCAATCTGCGGACACAGCCAAGCGACCGCCATCACCATGAGCAAGGTTGCCTATCCCCAGCTCAAGGCGCATGGATATGACGAGGGCATGTCCGCAGGAGCGCTGGCCGCGGGAGGCTCAATAGGCGTTATGATTCCGCCGAGCATGGGATTCATTCTCTATGGTATGCTCACTCAGGAGTCTATAGGTAAGCTGTTCATGGCCGGACTGTTGCCGGGATTATTGCAGGTTGCTCTGTTCTGCATTGTGTTTGGCATTGTGGGATATCTCAGACCCAATCTGGCTCCTGCGGCGGAAAAGGCAAGCTGGAAAACCCGCCTTGGAACGCTGAAGAATACTTGGCCTGTTCTGGCGCTTATGATTATAGTTCTCGGCGGCATTTATATGGGATGGTTCACCACCACCGAGGCGGGAGCTATCGGCGCTTTCGGCGCTGTTATTGTGTCTGCTCTCGACCGTCGCCTTACATGGAAGAATCTTGTAGAGTCCATGCGCGATGCGGTTCAGACCTGTGGTATGATTATCATGATGCTTGTCGGAGCGCATATTTTCATGCGTTTTCTTACTGCGGCCGACATTCCCAACACCATAAACGCTTTCATCAGCGGCGTGAACGCACCACGCGGAGTTATCCTTCTTGGTATAGTTGTCGCTTACCTCGTTATGGGATGCGTGCTGGACATCTTTGCCGCTATCCTGTTGACCGTTCCCATTTTTTATCCGGTTATGACTTCTCTGGGATTCTCCGGAATCTGGTTCGGAGTTCTGGTGGTTGCGCTCATGGAGATGGGAGAGATTACTCCGCCTATAGGCATGAACGTCTTTGTCCTGTCCTCGGCCTGCAAGCTTGAGGTAGGAAAAATATTCAGAGGAGTTATCTGGTTTATCATAGCCGACATTATTTTCATACTTATACTGTGTCTGTTCCCAGGATTCACGCTGCTTTTGCAGTAAACAAGCGCATGTAGCCCACGGCGGGGCAAAGCCCTGAGCCGAAAATATAGCTATCAAATTCACGAGCACAAGAAAAACATTAAAAGTACATTGAGGAGGTTTTCAGAATGAAAAAGAAGGGTATAGCCCTCATACTTGCATGTGTTATGTGTCTTATGCTTGTCCTGAGCGGGTGCGGAGGCACCCCCAGCGACACGAACGTGCCCAATAACAGCACACCCAGCGACAGCAATAATCAGGGCAGCGCAGATGCACCCGCCGCCAATCCTTCCGATGATGAAGTGTATGAAATTCGTATAGCACTGTGGGATTCCGCAGCTATTCCGGCCGGTGCGGCCCTCCAGGAAGCGGTTGACAAGATGAACGAGCTCGGCGGCGGCAGAATAGACGCCAAGGTATATTTTTCCGAGACGCTTCTGACCGCGGTTGACTCTCTGAGCGGCACGGCCCAGGGACTGGCTGATATTACATTCTGGCAGGTTGACCTTGTTGCCGGAACTACCCCGATGGCATCCATGCTGACCCTGCCCTTTACCCAGGCGATGCCCACGGCGCTGCCTCTGAGCAACGCTCTGCGTGAGTTGGTGCTTGAGACTCCCGACAACCCATTCCAGAAGGAAATGGCGGATATGAACCTAACATGGATTGACATCAAGGATACGGACGGCCTGTCGATTCATCTGGTTAAGGATAAGCCGGTATATGAGCTCAACGACCTGGCTGGACTGAAGCTTATCGGCGCTGCCGAGATGCAGGGCTACCTTGCGCTTGGCGGTGGCAACATAGTCAGTATGCCCGCCGGTGACTTCTACACTTCCCTTGAGAAGGGCGTTGTGGACGGCTCTTTGCACCACATGGCGCTTGTGGACATCTTCTCCGAGGATGAGCTGACCAAGTCTCACACTCTGTACGGCACAAACGGCGGTCTGCATGCCTGTGCTGTTGGATTTGTCGGCAACCTTGAGTTCTGGAACAGTCTGCCCGCCGATATTCAGGAGATTGTGCAGACCTGCCTGCGCGAGCAGCAGGACGCTATGATTGAGGCTGACAGAGTTATAACAGAAGGCCTTGTTGTCTCGCTGGGCGAGGCCGGACAGCCCATATACCAGGTTGCCGAGGAGGATATGACAAGCTGGTATGAGGCCGGTCAGGCCTATGTTGACGAGTGGATTGAGGAGCGCGCCGGAAACTTCAAGGACATAAATCTGCGTGAGTGGTATGACAAATACATGGAGCTTGCGACCGCTCATTTGAACGACGAGTAATTTTTACCCGTGGCGTATACGGCTGGCATTGTGCTGGGCTAAACAATGAAGCCGAGTGATTTGGAAGTACCTCTTTTCTCATCGGTCAGGTCGCGGATTCTCTAATTTGCGGCCTGACTATCAGCAAAAACACGTATGCTTCATAAGCGGAAACATACGTGTTTTTGCCAATTTTCGGATTTTTTACATTTGCCGGCGGTTAATTTTTTGCTGGCTTTCGTGAGGTTTAATCAATGGTTCAGGTAAAGCATCTGACAAAAAGCTACGGCGCGGACGCTGTGCTCAGGGACATAAGCTTCGAGCTTGAAAAGGGGAAAATATATGGTCTTATCGGCCCAAACGGGGCGGGAAAGTCTACGCTTATGAATATTCTCACCGGATATTTGGCACAGAGTGGCGGGGAAGTGCTTATAGACGGTATAAGCATGAGCTCCGCGCCGCGTGAGGCGAAGAAGCGTATCGGCTACCTTCCGGAGGTACCGCCGCTTTATGGAGACATGACGGTGCGGGAGTATCTGAATTTTTCCGCGCGGCTGAAGAAAATCCCGAAGCCGCAGCTGGGGAGCGAGCTGAGCTCAGCCATGGAGCTGGCCGGAATAGCGGATGTGCCGGACAGGCTGATAAGAAATCTTTCCAAAGGCTACAGGCAGAGAGTCGGTCTGGCCTGCGCCGTGCTCGGCGGGCCGGGGCTTGTGATTCTGGACGAGCCTTCAGCGGGGCTGGACCCGAAACAGATGGTGGAGATGAGAGGTACAATAAAAAGCTTTTTGGGCAAGAGTACAGTGCTGGTAAGCTCGCATCTTCTCCATGAGATTGAGAGCGTGTGTGACGAACTGCTTCTGATATGCCGGGGCCGGCTGCTTGCGAAGGGAAGCCCCGCCGAGCTGCGCGCGCGAGCCGGCGCCGGAGCAGCTCTGAGACTGCTCGCTGTGGGCAGTGCGGAGAAAACAGAGAGAGCACTGTCCGCAGTGCCCGCAGAATTGAAATGGACGCTTATGCAGGAGCAAGACGGGAAGTGCGTCTACACGATAGAGACTCGGCGGGGGAAGGACGTGCGCGAGGAGGTTTTTCGCGCTTTTGCGCACGCGGACTGCCCGATTTTAGAGATGAAACAGATTAATTGCTCGCTTGAGGAGCTGTTCTTGAAGCTGACTGGCGGCGAAGAGGGGAGTGAGGCTTAAATATGTCTGCGGTTTTCAGAAGGGAACTTGACGCGTACTTCAATTCCATGCTCGGATATGTTTTTATCTCCTTTTTCCTGGTGATGATTGGCCTTTATTTCCTGACCGTTAATATAATAAGCGGAGTGCCGTATTTTTCCGTGGCGCTCAATGACGCGATGTTTGTCTTTCTCGTCGGCGTGCCGTTGCTGTCCATGCGTTCGCTTTCAGAGGAGAAGGCCGCACGCACGGACCAGGCTCTGCTGACCTCTCCAAATACGGTCACGGGGATTATCCTGGGAAAATATTTTGCGATGCTCGTGATGCTGGCGATTCCCTTCGCTGTGTTTTGCCTTTTCCCTCTTGTGATTCACCTTTTTGGAGACTGGTACCCCAAGGCGGACTACGCGGGCATTTTTGTGTTTTTTATGATTGGCTCGGTGTTTCTCTCCATAGGCATGTACGTCTCGTCAACCACGGAAAGCC
>CATJWG010000188.1 GCA_949744165.1 uncultured Eubacteriales bacterium
GGCGTGTTACTATGGAGCAACAATTTATACAATCAAAAAAGGAATAGCAAACACACTCGATAATATCACATAACTGTAAGCAGACTGCCGCACGACGGCAGAGGAAGCGGGTAAGCATGAGGGACACAGGGCAATCACCCTGTGTCCCTCTATACTCATTTTGCTATTGAGCAAAAATCAACTCAGCGTCAACTATTTCCATCGCTCGGTTTCGAATATTATTCATGCGGCCAATCCACTCCATTTGTTCGTCTGCTTTGAACTGTTCTGTAATACCCTCTTGCGCTGCCATTTACTTTACAAGCTGAGAAAACATATCTTCTGCCTGCTGATTGATGTCAGCCAGGTGACTATTCAGTTTCCCGCCGAGTAGCAATGCGTTGTAAAGAGCTTTCCTGTGTTCTCGCAGATACCGCCGTCTGCGCTGGCCCCAGAGTCCAACAGGACGCTGTCCTTTTTCGGGGAGCTTCAAACAGGGTAGGTAATAGTCACCCACCAGTTCGCACCAAAGAGCATTACTTTCATTAAAAATGCACTTGTCCATTATGTAAATCCTCCAAAGTGTTGAATATCCCTGCAATTCAATCACATTCGGCTGTCTTAACAAATGTTTTGGGGGACACTTCCTTACGAAGTGTCCCCCAAGGGCGGCCTTATTTTTATATATTTCTACAGCATAAGGCTTGTGCTCCCCCTGCTGTTTGATTTTTCAGTATTAGACGATTAGACTACAGCACATTAACCGTCAGTGATTTGAAAGCAGATACCAAAACCCGTGGCGGCTCAGGGAGCGCTTTTTTGACTGAAAACTTGAGATATGTGCCTATTATGGGGTAAGGGGGGTCTTTTTTTCTCAAAAAAGCATCATTTTTGCAAAACTTTGTAACCCAATATTGACAATAAAGCTTTAATATGTTACAATTTAGCAACAAAACTAAGAATGGAGGGATATGTTTGGCAGTAAAAGCAGTGCTGAAATACAAGGGATATCCTCTGCGGAGGAAGGACAACCTGATATATTTTGGCAGCATGTCGGATAAGTACATCATAATGCTTCAGATACTCGGCACGAAGAAGGTAAAGGATATGGACGTGGCGACAAAGGTATCTGTGCAGCTTCAGCTCACGGACCCGGACATAAAAAGCCGCGACCGCGTGGTGAAGAAAAGCGAGAAGGATAGTCTGTACGCCGCCATGGACGTGGCGTCCGTGTGGCTGGACAGGGCCCTGAACCAGAGACAATAAACATTTTTTAAGCCGCTTGACGGCGTGAAAGCCTTTGAGCGGCGGCGGAAAGGCAGTATCGGGATAAAGAAATGAAAAACTCAATAATGAAGACACTCGCGCTGTGCCTTGCCATGGCCTGCCTGCTTGCTGTGCCTGCGTCGGCAGACACGATAGGCGGCGGCACAATCAGCGCCGACGCGCTGAACCTGCGCACGGAGGCGAGTTTGACCGCTCCGGTGAAGCTGCTTGTGCCGGGCGGGGCGTTTGTTCTCGTGGAGGAGCAGAAAAACGGCTGGACGAGAATCGTTTACGAGGGAACCGTCGGCTATGTTTCTTCGCAGTACATAAGCTATACCGAGAGCGCGGAGGGCCAGTACGGCTTTGCTGCGGTGGTAACAGGTACGGATGTGCGTATGCGCGGCGGTCCGTCGACATCCGACAACGTGATAGGCCATTTTGACGAGGGCGCGCAGCTGACCGTGCTGGGCGTGTCCGGAAGCTGGCTGAAGGTGGCAACCGAAAGCGGTGCGGGCGGATATATACGCAGCGACCTGCTCAAATACTCGACGGACGTGGGCGAGAGCGCAGGGACAAGCTATGTCAATCCTGCCACTCTCGGTGAACAGATAGTGGCCACAGCGAAGGAATATCTTGATTACCGCTATGTCTGGGGCGGCATGTCCACCGCGGGGTTTGACTGCTCGGGTTTTGTAAACTATGTTTACAAGCAGTATGACTATTCCATGAACCGCGTGGCACAGAGCATATATTCCAACGACGGCGTGAGCGTGGAAAAGGAGAATCTCGAGCCAGGCGACCTTGTGTTCTTCGGCTACTCGGGAACGAGCGTGTCGCACGTGGGCATGTACATCGGCGACGGCCAGATGATACATGCCAGCTCCTCAGACGGAAAGGTGGTTATAACCGACCTGTCGGGCTATTACTCACGCATGTATGTGGGAGCCAAGAGAATTATATAGAGCAGAAATGAAAAAGGCCGCGTAACCGGCCTTTTTCGCTTAAGGAGTGAAAGTCTATGGAGAAGCGCAGATTCGTAATTGCGGGAATCATGATGGAGCTGATTGCCGCAGGCGTGTGCGCCGTGTCATATCTGCCGCGTCCGGTGCTCAGGAACCCCGAGGCTGTTGTGGATACGTATATCATAATATACACTGACGGTGACGGAGAGGAGCTCAGGGATTTTGACGAGCGTGCGGTGCTGGAATTTCTGACAACGCTCCAAAAGCAGCCCGTAAGCAGGAATGTAAGCAAGCTTTGGACTCCCACGGTTTGTATAGGCTTTCATGGAAGCGAGCATGACAATGTATTTCTGCGTGAAAGCGACATGGATTGCGTGTGCGGCGTCTACGGAGAAAGGTACAGGATTCTCGAGCCTGACAGGGCTTTCGCGGAGATATGCGAAATTTTGGGTATAAACGCCGCCTAAGCAAAAATCGGGACCGCCCGCAAAGGACGGTCCCGATTGCTGTATTATTCTGCGGCCTGTGGATTCCAATGAAGCAGGCTCAGTCCGCAAACATCTGCGTGGACAGATAGCGGTCACCAGTGTCGGGGAGGAGGACGACAATGCTCTTGCCCTCGTTCTCGGGCCGGCGGGCGAGCTCTACCGCGGCGTGGACCGCCGCGCCGGAGGAGATGCCCACGAGTATGCCCTCGCGGCGGCCGATGCTTCTGCCGGTTTCAAAGGCGTCCTCATTGGACACGAGGATGACCTCATCGTAAATTTCCGTGTCAAGCACCTCGGGGACAAAGTTTGCGCCGATGCCCTGTATCGCGTGTGGGCCGGCGGTTCCGGCGGAGAGCAGCGGGGAGGACAGCGGTTCCACAGCCACGACCTTCAGCGCGGGGTTTTTCTCCTTGAGATAGCGGCCAACTCCGGTTATTGTGCCGCCGGTGCCGACGCCGGCGACGAAGAAGTCTGCCGCGCCGTCGGTGTCCTGCCATATCTCGGGACCTGTGGTGTCATAGTGGGCTCTGGAGTTGGCGGGGTTTACAAACTGGCCGGGGATGAAAGCGCCCTCTATCTCACGGGCGAGCTCCTCTGCGCGTGCAACCGCACCGCTCATGCCCATGGCGCCGTTGGTCAGCACAAGCTCGGCTCCATAGGCCTTCATGAGCTGGCGGCGCTCGGCGGACATGGTGTCGGGCATGACGATGATTGTCCTGTAGCCGCGTGCGGCGGCGACGGAGGCAAGGCCGATGCCCGTGTTTCCGCTTGTCGGCTCGATTATCACAGAGCCGGGGCGCAGCAGGCCCTTTTTCTCTGCATCGTCAAGCATGGCCTTGGCCACGCGGTCCTTGACGCTGCCGGCGGGGTTGAGATACTCAAGCTTGGCGTATATTTTCGCCTTGAGCCCAAGGCTTTTTTCAATTTGTGTCAGCTCAAGCAGAGGGGTTTTTCCGATGAGCTGCTCGGCGGATGTATAAATGTTTGGCATAGTTTTTCTCCTTTGGCTTATGATTGTGTTAAAGATACACCTGGACACTTTTTATGCTATAATAGTGCTGTAAGCGGGATATGTCAACAGCCGCGTGAGCGGACTCTACATTTGCGGGGAGGTTAAAAAATGCTTCCGTATATTGATATGCACTGTGATACTTTGGGGGTCTGCCTGCGTGGGGAGAATGATATTTTTGAGCTTGATGACACGATGCTGGACGTAAAGCGCATGATGCAGGCCGGACAGGCGGCGCAGTTTTTCGCGGTGTTTTTCCGTCCAGTGGGGGAGATGCTGCCGAATGGCAGGCCAATGCCGCCGGACGATGAGCTTTTTGAGATGCACTGTGCCTTACTGCTGGGCAGCATAGCTGCGCACAGCGAGAGTCTGGCTCTTGCCAGAAGCGCCGCTGATATAGTTCAAAACTGCGCTGATGGCAAGGTCTCCGCCATGCTCACGCTTGAGAACGGCAGAGCCGTCAGAGGTGAGCTTGAGCGGATAAAATGGTTTTATGAGCGCGGCGTGCGTACGATAACGCTGACCTGGAACGAGAAAAACTGCTTTGGCAGTCCCAATTCGGCTGACGCACAGGTTATGAACGCGGGACTGACGGCGTTTGGAGCGCAGGCGGTGGAGTACATGAACGAGCTGGGTATGCTCATTGACGTGTCACACCTGTCAGACGGAGGCTTTTGGGACGTCTCGCGCATAAGCCGGCGGCCATTCGCCGCGACGCATTCAAACTGCCGCGCGCTCTCTTCCCACCCGCGCAACCTCACTGACGAAATGATTCGCGTCCTTGCAGACAGCGGCGGTGTGGCGGGGCTTAACTTCTTTCCGCCATTCCTTTCTCCCACGCCGAACGCTCAGCGCAGCCGCGTGGAGGATATGTGCAGGCACGTGCTGCATATGCTCAAAACCGGAGGGGAGGATTGCATAGCGCTCGGCAGCGACTTCGACGGGATACACGGTGAGCTTGAAATAGGCTCGCCGTCGGATATGCACCTTCTGTTTGGCGCGCTGAGGGACGCGGGACTGAGCACGCGTCAGCTTGAAAAGTTCGCCTATGGCAACGTCCTGCGTGTCATGCGCGAGTGTATTTGATTGAAGGGGCCTGCGGTTGCCACGTCCACTCTATGGAAATCTAAATTGCGGGGGAGGACGGCTCGCCTTTTATCATTTGTGCGGCCGTGGAAGAATGGGGGCGTACTTTTTTGCCGAAGCTGGACAGAACCGCACCCGGGACGGTGTACCGGCAGACCCTTAAGGCTGATAAATGCCGCTCTTATGGGCGGAATTTATCAGCCTTGAAATTTATCTCACTCCAAAAAGCAACTCGTCGTAACCGGGGCAGGGCCAGTAGTCGGAGGCGGTGAGAGGCTCCATGGCGTCCACGCTCCGGCGCAGGGCGTTCATCTCAGGAATTATCACGTCGTGGTAATACTCTGCGAGCGACTGGGGCTCGGAGACTTTTTTCGTGTCCGCCATGCCCTTTTTCAGCTTGTTCAGCGCCGAGTAGGCCTCCGTGCAGAGCTCGGACAACTGAGAGATTGTCTCCTGCTCATAGGTGCAGTCTATGTAGCCGGACAGGTTCTTTTTGCGGTTGGCTGCGGCGGCCATGTCGCCGGTGAAGCGGCTGACGGCCGGCAGGAAGTCTTTCGCGGCCATGTCTATCATTGTAAGAGCTTCGATGTTTATCAGCTTGGAATACTCCTCAATGGCAGTTTCATAGCGGGAGATAAGCTCAGTACGGGAGTAGACCTTGTGGCGGGCGTAGAGCTCGACGTTTTTTTCGTCAATCATATGGGGCAAACACTCGGGTGTGGAGGCAAGGTTGAGCAGCCCACGGCTCTCGGCCTCGGCAATCCAGGCGTCGTCATAGCCGTTGCCGTTGAAAATTATACGCTTATGCTCGTGAATCTCGCGCTTTATTATGTCGTGCAGTACGCTGCTGAAATCAGACGCGACGTCAAGCTCGTCGGCAAATTGGCGCAGGGACTCGGCCACGGCGGTGTTGAGCACGATGTTGCACCGTGCAATCGACACAGCCGAACCGGGCATACGAAACTCAAATTTGTTTCCCGTGAAGGCAAAGGGAGAGGTGCGGTTGCGGTCAGTGTTATCCTTGGCGAAGCGGGGGATGGAATGTACGCCTATTTTCATAACCGCTTTTTCCCTGCCTATGTATTCCTCGTCGGCGTCAATCGCGTTTAGAATCTCCTCCAGCTCATCACCAAGGAACACGGATACGATGGCCGGAGGGGCTTCGTTGGCGCCTAAACGGGGGTCATTGCCGGCGGTGGCCACGGAGATACGCAACAGGTCCTGATAGTCGTCCACGGCCTTGATAATTGCGCAAAGGAACAGCAGGAACTGCGCGTTCTCGTGCGGAGTATCGCCGGGCTCGAGGAGGTTTACTCCCGTGTCAGTAGACAAACTCCAGTTGTTGTGCTTGCCGCTGCCATTCACTCCCTCAAAAGGCTTTTCGTGCAGCAGGCAGACAAGGCCGTGACGCTTGGCTATCTTTTGCATGAGTTCCATTGTAAGCTGGTTGTGGTCAGTGGAGATATTTGTGGTGGAGAAAATGGGGGCCAGCTCGTGCTGTGCGGGGGCGACCTCGTTGTGCTCGGTTTTGGCCAGAATGCCCAGCTTCCAAAGCTCGTCGTCAAGCTCCTTCATAAACGCGGCCACGCGGGATTTTATCGCGCCGAAATAATGGTCCTCCATCTCCTGGCCCTTCGGCGGCATAGCGCCGAAAAGAGTGCGTCCCGTGAAGATAAGGTCGCGCCGACGCAAAAACAGGGATTCGTCGACGAGAAAATACTCCTGCTCGGGACCTACGGTGGTTTTTACGGTCTTGACTGTGTCGTTGCCAAACAGGCGCAGCACACGCAGAGCTTGGCGGCTTATGGCCTCCATGCTGCGCAGCAGGGGCGTTTTGGTATCCAGAGCCTCGCCGCCGTAGGAACAGAAAGCCGTGGGTATGCACAGTGCGCCGTCCTTAATAAAGGCGTAGGATGTTGGGTCCCAGGCTGTGTAGCCGCGGGCCTCAAAGGTTGCACGCAAGCCGCCGGAGGGGAAGCTGGAGGCGTCCGGCTCGCCGCGGACAAGCTCCTTGCCGGAGAACTCCATGATAACCTTGCAGCCGCCCACGGGGGAAATAAAGCTGTCGTGCTTTTCCGCGGTGAAGCCTGTCATGGGCTGGAACCAGTGGGTAAAATGGGTCGCACCCTTTTCGATGGCCCAGTCCTTCATTGCGTTGGCAACGATATTTGCCACTTCGCTGTCGAGTCGCTCACCTGCCTGCATGGCGGAGCGCAGACGCTTATAGGTTGCGCTCGGCAGGCGCTCCTGCATAACCGCGTCGTTGAATACCATCGAACCGAAAAGCTCTGTCACCTTGCTCATTTTCAAATCCCCCTTTTCTGCAAAAACCAAAATACCGCGCCGTACAATCAGCGCGGACTTATAATGACTTTTTCAACTATGCTTGAGAATATACGCCACGTGCGCCGGATTGTCAACAATTTTTTTAGTGTAAGTGCGGGAGAACAGGATTTTTTTATTGACAAGCTCGGGACTGCGGAGTTATAATGCTCAGGTATTTGAAAAAGTTTATATTTTCTGTTTTAAGCCGTTCACGGGCGCAGGGGCATAGTGCCCCCTAAAGGCGTCGGAGAACGGTTTTTTTGTTTTAAGGGCCGCCCTTCGGGCGGCCTCTGATTTTCAGAGGATACATTTTCGAATTCATGGGAGGGCAGGCAGAATGAGCAAGTACATTTTTGTAACCGGCGGAGTTGTGTCGGGGTTGGGAAAGGGGATAACTGCGGCGTCCCTTGGGCGGCTTCTGAAAGCGCGGGGGCTGAAGGTGGCCGCTCAGAAGCTCGACCCATACATAAACGTAGACCCCGGAACCATGAGCCCCTACCAGCACGGGGAGGTATATGTGACGGAGGACGGGGCGGAAACGGACCTTGATTTGGGGCATTATGAAAGATTTATTGACGAAGACCTAAATAAGTATTCCAATTTGACCACAGGTAAGGTATACTGGAACATATTGAATAAGGAGCGGCGCGGCGAGTTTTTAGGCGAGACGGTGCAGGTTATTCCGCACGTGACAAATGAGATAAAGAATTTTATTTATGCCGTAGGACGCAAGACCGGCGCGGACGTGGTGATAACAGAGATAGGCGGTACTACCGGGGACATTGAAAGCCAACCTTTTTTGGAGGCCATACGTCAGGTGGGGCTGGAGGTGGGACGGGAGAACAGCCTGTATATCCATGTTACGCTCGTGCCTTATCTCCACGGCAGCGAGGAGCACAAATCCAAGCCCACGCAGCACTCGGTAAAGGAGCTGCGCGGCATGGGTATAAGCCCCGACATGATAGTTCTTCGCTGCGACGAGCCGCTGGAGAGCTCCATATTCAAAAAGATTGCCCTGTTCTGTAACGTGAAGCCCGACTGCGTTATTGAAAACGTGACCATTCCCATACTCTACGAAGCGCCGGTGATGCTCGAGCGTCAGAGCTTCTCAGCCATAGTCTGCCGCGAGCTGGGCATTGACGCGCCTGAGCCGGAGCTGAGAGACTGGCTGGCGATGCTCGAGCGGGTCAAAAGCGCTTCCCGCACAGTTAAAATCGCGCTGGTGGGTAAGTACGTGAAGCTTCACGACGCTTACCTGTCCGTGGCCGAGGCCCTGCGCCACGCGGGCTACGCGCTCGGCGCACGGGTGGAGATTGTATGGATTGACAGCGAGAGCGTCACGCGCGAAAACGCGGGTACGGTGCTCGGTGAATGCGCGGGCATGCTCGTGCCGGGGGGATTTGGAAACCGCGGGGTTGAGGGCAAGATAGCCGCGGCGGGCTGGGCGCGAAAAAACGGAGTTCCATTCCTTGGTATCTGCCTGGGAATGCAGGCGGCAGTTATCGAGTTTGCGCGCAGCGTATGCCTTTGGGCAGACGCAGACTCGGGTGAGTTCGCACCGGAGTCGAAGCATAAGGTCATAGACTTCCTGCCTGAGCAGAACGAGGGAGTGAACAAGGGCGGCACCCTGCGCCTCGGGGCCTGTTCGTGCGCAATAGTGCAGGGTACAGTGCTTGAGCGCTGTTATGGAGCGGATTCAGTGCGCGAGAGGCACCGGCACCGCTATGAGTTCAACAACGATTACCGCGAGGAACTCTCCCGCGCGGGACTGACGCTGTGCGGCTTGTCGCCGGACGGTCATATTGTCGAGGCCGTGGAGCTTAAGGGCCATCCCTTTTTCGTGGGCGTGCAGTTTCATCCCGAGTTTAAAAGCAGGCCAAATAAGCCGCACCCACTGTTTTTAGGGCTTGTGAGCGCTGCACTCGAGGGGAAGAAGAGTTAAATAAAGATTTTAAAATATAAGCGAGGTATCGTACAATGCAGCATGAATTTTACCAGAATCCGCTTTGTCTGCGTTATTCCAGCGATGAGATGAAGCGCCTTTTCTCGGACGACACCAAGTTTTCCACCTGGCGGCGGCTATGGATTGCCCTGGCCGAAAGTGAGCGCGAGCTGGGGCTGGACATATCACAGGAGCAGATTGACCAGCTCAAAGCACACATCGACGACATAGACTATGACTTTGCCGCCGCGCGCGAGCACGAGGTCAGGCACGATGTCATGGCCCACGTGCTGACATACGGAGCGGCCTGTCCTGACGCAAAGCCCATAATCCACCTGGGAGCGACCTCCTGCTATGTGGGCGACAACACGGACATAATACTCATGCGCGAGGGACTTCGGCGCATACGCAGGATGATGCTGACCGCCATTTCCGCGCTGTGCGATTTCGCGGAGAAAAACAGGGCCATACCTACACTGGCCTACACACACTTTCAGGCTGCCCAGCCGACAACCGTGGGCAAGCGTGCCACACTGTGGATAAACGACCTGGTCTACGACCTTGAGCAGCTTGAGTTTCAGCTTGACAACCTGAAGCTGCTCGGCTGCAAGGGCACTACAGGCACGGGCGCGAGCTTTCTTGAGCTGTTCGACGGGGACAGGGAGAAGGTCGTGGAGCTGGAGAAGAAGATTGCTGCGAAGATGGGCTTTGACCGCTGTCAGAGTGTCAGCGGCCAGACCTACACGCGCAAGGTGGACTTTTTTGTTTTGCAGGTGCTCAGCGGCATTGCCCAGAGCGCGACGAAGTTTTCAAACGATATCCGGCTCCTAAGTCATCTCAAGGAGGTGGACGAGCCGTTTGAGGACAAGCAGATTGGCTCGTCGGCCATGGCCTACAAGCGCAACCCCATGCGAAGTGAGCGCATGGCCTCGCTGTCGCGCTATGTGATAAACGACCTGCAAAACGCGGCGGTAACAGCCTCAGCCCAGTGGTTTGAGCGCACGCTTGACGACTCTGCCAACCGCAGGCTGAGTATACCAGAGGCGTTTCTGGCCACCGACGGCGTGCTGGCGCTGTACATCAACGTGATAAGCGGACTGCGAGTCTATCCGGCGGTGATGGAAAAGCACCTGCGCGCTGAGCTACCGTTTATGGCCACGGAAAATATACTCATGTACTGCGTCAAGAACAAGGGCGGCGACCGCCAGGCGCTGCATGAAGCCATCCGCCAGCACTCAGTCAAAGCCGCAGAGCAGGTCAAGCTCCGCGGCGGGGACAACGACCTGCTTGAGCGCGTGATGACCGACAGCACATTCGGCCTTACCGACGCGGAGCTTGAAACGCTTACCGACCCGAAAACCTTTACGGGAATGGCCGAGACGCAGACCGAGACGTATCTGCGCGAGGTAGTAAGGCCGCTGCTGGAAAAGTATAAGGACGAGATAGGCGTAGATACGGAGATAAAAGTTTGAAAAAGCCGACCACTTATGGAAAAGGAGAAAAAGTCATGTTAACAGCAATCGTTGGAACAAACTGGGGAGACGAAGGAAAGGGACGCATGGTCGATTTGCTCTCCGGTAAGTACGACATTGTAATGCGCTATCAGGGCGGCAACAATGCCGGCCACACCGTCGTAAACGAGAGGGGCAAATTCATTCTCAATCTGCTGCCGTCCGGTATTCTTCGGACTGAGACTGTAAATATCATGGGTCCCGGAATGGTTATTGACCTTGAGCATCTGTGCAATGAAGTGCAGAAGCTGCGGGACGGCGGAATTGATATAAGCCCCGAGCACCTGAAAATAAGCAGCAGAGCGACAATATGTATGCCCTATCACAAGCTGCTTGACGGCCTTGAGGAGGACCGTCTCGGCGACAAGAAGTTCGGCTCTACCCGCCGCGGCATCTCTCCTGTGTATTCAGACAAGTACATGAAAAAGGCTCTGCGCATGGGCGACCTGCTCCATATGGACACGCTGGCCGGTCGCATGAAGGACCTGTGCGAATGGAAAAACCTCACCATTGAGCGCGGATACGGCCACGAGCCGGTGGACTACAGGGAGATGCTCAACTGGCTGGAGAAATACGGCGGTCCGTGGCGCGAGTATATCTGCGACACCTCCGAGTACCTTGACAAGGCGGTGGTTGAGGACAAATCCGTTATGTTTGAGGCGCAGCTCGGCGCTCTGCGCGACATTGACTTCGGCATCTATCCCTATACCTCGGCATCCTCTACGATTGCCGCCTACGCCCCCGTAGGCGCGGGCGTGCCGCAGTATACGCTTGACGAGAGCATCGGTATAATGAAAGCTTATTCAAGCTGCGTGGGAGAGGGTCCCTTCACCTGCGAGATGTTCGGCGAGGAGGCGGAAAAGCTCCGTGAGGCCGGCGGGGAGTACGGTGCGGCGACTGGCCGGCCACGGCGCGTCGGCGGCTTCGATGTGGTTGCTTCTCGTTACGGTGCGCGGATACAGGGTTGCACATCCATTGCGCTGACGAAGCTGGACGTGCTGTCTATTTACGATAAGATTCCGATCTGCGTGGCCTATGAGCTCGACGGCGAAAGAATTGACTTCTTTCCCTCCGGAATCGTAGAGCTGGAAAAGGCGAAGCCTGTGTACGAATATCTGCCCGGCTGGGGATGCGATATCTCCAGGTGCAAGAAGCCGGAGGACCTGCCAGTGCAGGCTGTGGACTATATCAGGTATATAGAAAAAGCTGTGCGCTGTCCGATAAAGTATGTCTCCGTGGGCCCCGAGCGCGACGAGTATCTTGAGATGTTTTGATTTTGGATGACTTAAACGGGAGGTAAGCCGTGATAAAGAAAGAGAAAGTTATTGTCCTGGACTTCGGCGGGCAGTATAACCAGCTTATAGCCCGCCGAGTACGTGAGTGCAATGTCTATTGCGAGGTCAGACCCTATACCATGACCATGCAGGAGATACGCGATTTCGACCCAATAGGAATAATCTTCACCGGTGGACCCAACAGCGTTTACGCCACCGGCGCGCCTGCGGTAAATCCGGAAATTTTCAAGCTCGGCGTGCCGATACTTGGAATTTGCTACGGCTGCCAGCTTTTAGCCCACAATCTTGGAGGTCAGGTCACTGCCGCGCAGGACGACTCCGCGCGAGAGTACGGCAAGACCGAGACGTATTATGACACATCCTGTGCGCTTTTCAAGGGACTGCCGGAGACCGGTGTGAGCTGGATGAGTCACGGGGACTATATGGCGAAGGTGCCTGACGGCTTCAAGCTCACCGCTCGCAGCGGCGCATGTCCAAATGTTGCGATATGCGACGAGGAGCGCGGGTTCTATGGGGTGCAGTTCCACCCAGAGGTCAACCACACGGAAAACGGCACGGGTATGATACGCAATTTCCTCTACGAGGTCTGCCACGCCGGCGGCGACTGGACCATGGGCGACTATATGAAGGAGTCAATCGCCGCGATACGCGAAAAGGTAGGCAGAGGACGCGTGCTGCTGGCGCTGTCTGGCGGTGTGGACTCGTCCGTGTGTGCGGCCCTGCTGGCCGAGGCAGTTGGACGTCAGCTCACCTGCGTGTTTGTGGACCACGGCCTGATGCGCAAGAATGAGGGCGACGAGGTAGAGGCCGCGTTTGCCCCGTGGGACATAAATTTTGTGCGCGTGGACGCAGAGAAGCGATTTTTGGACCGTTTGGCGGGCGTGTCCGAGCCGGAGCGCAAGCGCAAGATAATCGGCGAGGAGTTCATCCGTGTTTTTGAGGCCGAGGCGAAGAAGATAGGCCGTGTGGACTACCTGGCCCAGGGGACAATATATCCCGACGTGATTGAGTCAGGAGCGGGCAATGCTGCAGTGATAAAAAGCCACCACAATGTCGGTGGGCTGCCGGATTTTGTGGATTTCAAGGAGATAATCGAGCCGCTGCGTCTGCTGTTCAAGGATGAGACGCGGCAGCTTGGGCGTGAGCTGAAGCTGCCAGAGTATCTGGTCATGCGCCAGCCGTTTCCGGGTCCCGGCCTTGCAATACGCGTTATCGGCGAGGTGACGAAGGGCAAGCTGGACCTGCTGCGCGAGGCGGACTTTATTTTCCGCGACGAGGTGGACAAGGCGGGAATTGCCGGTGAACTGAGCCAATATTTTGCTGTGCTGACCGATATGCGCTCGGTTGGTGTAATGGGGGATGGCCGCACCTATGATTATACAGTGGCGCTTCGCAGTGTGAACACGACGGACTTTATGACGGCGGATTGGTCGAGGATTCCCTATGAGGTGCTTGACCGTGTGAGTGTGCGGATAGTAAACGAGGTACGGGGAGTAAACCGTGTGGTATACGACGTGACAAGCAAGCCGCCGGCAACGATTGAGTGGGAATGATTTCAGAGAGCGGGAAAGCCTTGATATGACTGAGTTTTGCAAGGCTTAACCCTCTCTGTGGCAACGATTTGGCAACATTTTTTCATGATTCATAGGAAAAGAGCTAACTGATTTTGATTGGGTCAGTTAGCTCTTTTTGTTTTGTAAATTTTTGCAGCCCATTTTTATTTTTTGAACTTAAACACTTCATTTGCTCTTTTTGCAAATTCATCTGCCCCAGACCACCATTGTCCGGGATAGTGTCCCCCAAGATTAACTAATTTTCCTGCTTCATCCAAAGTCATTTGAGTATGGAAGATTTGATGTCCTCTATTTGATTTATAGTGAAAAACCAAAAATCCCCACTGATCTATTGTGCAGTACAGTCCGTGATAGATTTGCTTAGCTAATTCCGTAAGTTTTGAAAGAGGTACACCACTGAAGCATTTTTCAGGTTCTGGCATAATTTCTTGGACAACCTTAACTGCGTTTGATGAAGTTCCCTTCTTTAACAACACACCAGTCAAAATTGTACCACCTATTCCAACAACGGTAAAGACAACTTTTTTTAGGTTCATTATCATTCCTCCTTGGAACTCTGAGTATTTAAGGCGTCCACCAGCATATCACTCAAACCCTGGGAAATTGGCTTGATCCGGCCCGGTGTGTTGGAAAATTCCGGGTATCGGTAACGCCAGCGGTCATAGTCCTCCTGGCTGATCTCCCCAGCTTTGAGCATGGCAGCAGCCTGACGCCAGGAGCAGAGCATTTCGTGCAGGCGGGCGGCGTCTTTGCTGTGGCGCACGTTGACCCGAAGACAGACCTCTCCATCCAGCTCGTCAATGGTGAGGCCATACCTGTCCTCCAACGTGAATAGCGTGTGCATCAGACCGAGATAGGAATCAATGTCTGGCACAGACAACGCCAGTGGTGACACACCCAAGGCATTAGCCAGTGAAGCGGTCAGATCAGCTTTTGGTGTCCTTGCCCCGGTTTCGTACTGCGCCAGCCGGACATCGGCGGACTTCTCCGGGAAGCCCAGCAGCATACCAAGATATTTCTGTGTCATGCCCCGCATCTTGCGGAAAAAGTGGATTCGTTCTCCGATTGCCATATCAATTACCCCCACCTGTATGTTGTGATACAGAAAGTATAGCAGATAAGTTTAGAACAGTCAAGAGAGACCTAAGCAAAAATATTAAATATTTTCTGAAATCCGCTTGACAGAAGCAATAATGTTTAGTACAATAGAATTAGAAGCTAAGCAAAAATGCTTTGAAAAGTGGATGACCGGCCAAACGGCTACCACCCCAGGGAAGTCTGCGAAGATTGCGAGGGAGCAGGCCAAGGGGTGAGAAAACGGCACAGCACCGCACAGGGGATTTGCCTGCTGGAACTGTTTGGGAGAACGGCAGATAACGAAGAAAGGAAGGGTAGAATGGAGAACCGATTCATTCGGGCAGAGGATGTAGCAGCGGAGTTGGAGGTATCTAAGCCTTAC
>CATJWG010000189.1 GCA_949744165.1 uncultured Eubacteriales bacterium
CAACGAACACTGCCACCAGCAGCATGATTATGTCCCCGAGAGAGGCGCCGGCACTGTAGCTGTATTCACTCGCGTTGTAGTATGGGCTGTAATAATAGCCATCAGTACTGGGCATCGCACCGCTTATTTTCTCCAGCTTTTCGCCGTACAGCAGGTCCATAGATTGAAACATCTGTGTCACAGCCATGTCATAGCTGCCATTTTTGAAAGCTGGGTCAAAGCTTTCGTTTACCGTGTAATAAATGCCATCCCAAGTCAGAGCATTCTCAATTTTCTCCGATGTCACTATCCAATATTCCCCGCCGCCATCATCTATCAGCAACAGCATATCGTTTGCGCCCAAGCCCCACTTTTCGCCCATGGTCGCAGCGTAGTCGGAAATTTCCCAGCCCCGTGTGCTCGGCACCGTGGCCACGGCCAGCACGCTGGCATAATCTGTCTCCCACTGAGCGTTGTACGAGTCAACCTGCATGAGCGTCTCCGACGAGAGTATCCCCGCGCCGTCATACGTCCAGTCGCCGTAAACCGGCTCAGCCATTGCCGCGGGCTTTTTGTACTGTCCGAAACCCAGGCAACCAATTACCACCAGCGCCGTAAGCGCTATGGCAACTATCTTGTTTTTAAAAAATTTCATTCCAGCCTCCTTTGGCGGGGACAACACGGATTACAGACAACACAAATTTCCGCCGCTACGGCGGTTTTATCCTTTGATTTCAAGTAATTTCTGCTTAAGCTCGCCCTCAATCCGGCCAAGCTCAATCTCGGCCTCAGCACGGCGGGAGCGTCCGTCCTCCTGAATCTGACGGACCTCCTCAAGCGTGTTTATAAGCTCCTGATTTGTGTGCTTTAGCGTCTCAATCTCGACTATGCCGCGCTCAGACTCACGAGCGACGCCCACGCTGCCCTGGTGCAGCGCCTCGGCGTTTTTCTTCAGCAGCGCGTTGGTCACCTCGGACACCTCTCGCTGAGCCTCCATGGCCTGACGAGAGTGTTCCATGGACAGCGCAAGCACCATCTGCGACTTCCACAGCGGTATTGTGTTGACGATTGATGTCTGTATCTTTTCGGCCATGAGGCTGTCGTTGTTCTGGATAAGGCGAATCTGCGGCGCCATCTGAAGCGAGATTATACGCGTCAGCTCCAAATCATGTAGGCGCTTTTCAAAGCGGCCTATCATGTTGGCAAAGTCGTTGGCCGCCTGCGCATCCTCGGGCAGTCCCGACTCGCGCGCCTTGCGCTCAAGCTCCGGCAAGTCCTTTTCACGAAGCTCCTTGCAGCGGAGCTGTCCTGCCAGAATGTACATCGTCAGCTCCTTAAAATAGGCCTGATTCATCCCGTACATCTTATCCATGGTAGCAATATCCTTGAGCAACACGCGCTCGTGCTTTTCCAGCTCCGCGGTTATGCGGTCCACGTTCACCTCAGCCTTATTGTACTGTGCTTTGAGCGTGGCGATGTTATTCGACGCCTTTTTGAAAAGCCCTTTAAACCCCTTTTTTTCCTCCTCAGGGAAATTTAGCCCCTTGAGTTCGATCACAAGACTGGAGAGCATCTCGCCCACTTCTCCGAGGTCCTTGCTTCTCACGCTGCTGAGCGCAGAGCTGGAGAAATCGGATATGTTCGTCTGCGCCGCGCTTCCGTAGGACAGCACCTGATTGGCGTTGCTCACGTCAATCTGTCTGGCAAACTCGCGCACGGCGGCCTGCTCGGCCTCAGAGAGCTTGGACAGCTCGGGCCGGTCGGGTACGACCTCTTTCTCCGCCTTCTTCTCCTCCGGCGCGGCATCAACCGCCGCTGTCGGCGTTGGGTCAAGCGTCAGCTTCGGTATATAGTCAAAGTTTGTCTCCCCACTCATTTACACATGTTCCTTTCATCATATGTCTGCGGCAGTATCACTGCCCTCACACTCCAAAGGCGGGTCCGCCGCCGGCAAGTCCCTCCCGTTTTAGCATAGTATTCATGACTTCGATATCTGTTTCTATATCCATCGCCTGATTGGCAAACAGGCCATCGAGCAGCTTTTTGTAAGCCGTTATGGCCGTGTCGAGCATGTCCTCAATGCTGGACATGGTTCCGGAGATATTTTCTCCCTCTATGCCCTGGCTGCCCATACGGTCATAGGTATTGAGCAGTTTTATCGTCGTTGGCAGATAGTAGTCAAGGAATTTCTTTATCTGCGGCACGTCGCTGGCGTCGTCAATGGCGTCCTGAATAATCTTGTCGGACACCTCCATGATATCGCGTATTTTCTTTTTCACCTCAAGGTTGCCGATGGAGGCGTACAACCGGCCAAGCTCACGCTGCGCGGTTTTTCCCTCCTTGATTATCGCGTCTACGTCTTTGCCGTAGCTGACCTCAGGCTCCGGTTTTTTCTCCGGCTCGGGCTCCGGCTCGTATTCCTCGCCGTACTTTTTGTTTACAAATGCACGTACGCCGAAAAACGCCCCCACTGACACAAACGAGAACAAAATTATCCTGCTCATCCCATAGGGCGGAAAGAGCAGCGAGAGCACAAGCCATACCAACGCCACCGTATAAATCGGCGAAACCTTTGTTTTTTTCTTCCTGTTCCCGCTCATGACTCTGCCCTCCCTCATGCCGCTTGTCTACTCAATTTATTCTATCCCTATTTCACCCGCAGGTCAAGAACACCACCTGTTAATTTTCGGTAAACATACTCACTTAATCAACACGCGGTTGAAGTTCTTTTTGCCGCGGCGCACCGTCAGCCCCGCTGAGAGCTCCTCAGCCGTAAAGCTGGCGGAAATTTCGCTTACCTTCGCGTCGTTTACGCTCACGCCGCCCTGCTGAACGTTGCGTCTTGCCTCTCCCTTTGACGGACACAGTCCGGTTTTGACGAGCAGGGTGAGTATATCAATTCTCCCGTCAGTCAGGTCGTCCGCATCAAGCTCGGTGGTGGGCATATTCGCGTCGTCTCCCGCGCCGCCGAAAAGTGCCTTTGCCGCGCTCTCAGCCTTTTTAGCCTCCTCCTCGCCGTGAACAAGGCTTGTCAGCTCATAGGCTAAAATCTCCTTTGCCCTGTTGAGCTCACCTCCCTGCCACTTATCCATTTCGTCAATCTGCCCGAGCGGCAGGAAGGTTAGCATACGTATGCACTTTAGCACGTCCGCGTCGCCTACGTTGCGCCAGTACTGGTAGAAATCGTAGGGCGGGGTCTTGTTCGGGTCAAGCCACACTGCTCCCGATGCTGTTTTGCCCATCTTCTTACCCTCAGAGTTGAGCAGAAGCGTTATGGTCATCGCGTGCGCGTCACGCCCTAGCTTACGCCGGATAAGCTCCGTGCCGCCGAGCATGTTGCTCCACTGGTCGTTGCCGCCAAACTGCATGTTGCAGCCGTAGTGCTGGAAAAGGTAGTAGAAGTCATAGGACTGCATAATCATGTAGTTGAATTCAAGAAAGCTCAGCCCTTTTTCCATGCGCTGCTTGTAGCACTCCGCACGCAGCATATTGTTGACCGAGAAGCAGGCGCCGACCTCGCGCAGCAGTTCGACGTAATTGAGCTTCATCAGCCAGTCGGCGTTGTTTACCATCTGAGCCTTTCCCTCACCAAATTCAATAAAGCGCTCCATCTGCTTTTTAAAACACTCGCAGTTGTGCGCTATCGTCTCCGGAGTCATCATCGTTCGCATGTCCGTGCGCCCGGATGGGTCGCCGACCATGCCCGTGCCTCCGCCGACAAGCGCGATGGGCCGGTTGCCAGCCATCTGTAAGCGCTTCATCAGGCACAGCGCCATGAAATGGCCCACATGCAGGCTGTCCGCCGTCGGGTCAAAGCCTATATAAAACGTGGCCCTTCCGTTGTTTATCAGGTCTCTTATTTCTTCCTCATTAGTCACCTGCGCGATAAGCCCTCTGGCGACAAGCTCCTCGTAAATGCCCATGTGTCTATCTCCCTTATGTGTTTTCTTTTATTATCCCCTCTGCCACGGCGGCGCATTCCTGTATCCAGCGTATGCAGCTCTCCTTGCCCTCGCGCGCGACAAGCTCACGGCAGGTCACGCAGCCAAGCTTTTTCCTGCACTCGTTGACGCACTGCTCGGCAAGCTTCGCCGTGCGCTCCTTGCCCTCGGGGTCGTTCTCTTTCAGGTGAGGGAACACAACCCCCAGCGCCATTACCGCACCGGAAATCGCACCGCATATTTCGCCGCTTTTCAGCCCGCCGCCGAAGCCCGTGGATACCGCCAGCGCCTGCTTCTCGTCCCAGTGCGTGTACTCGCCCAGTGCGGCAAAAACGCTCTGCGCGCAGTTGAAGCCCTTATTGTGATATCCTATGGCTTTATCCTTAGCATTCATAGTGTAAACCTCCAATAAATATTTTAAATACAGGGCTGCAAAAACAGCCCTGGCACAGCGATACAAAGTATTTCATATTTCCAGCTTACAATGATACTGATTATAAACTCTGTCATTACTTTTGTCAACGCGCCAGCAACAAAAACAGGGGCTTCAGTGAAGCCCCTGTTTTTAATCCTTTTTAATTGTCCACACTCTCGTCTGTTGCTTCAGCAAAGATACGCTGTACTTCTTCGCCCGGAGCGGGGGTGACAAGCGTCACAATCACAGCCGCAAGCGCTCCGGCGATGAAGCCGGGTAGTATCTCGTAAATATTGGTCGAGCTCTTGAGGAATATCAGCCACAGCGCGTCGGCCACCGCACCAACTACTATGCCGGCAACAGCGCCGCTGTAGTTAAAGCGCTTCCAGAACAGGGACAGGATAACAACCGGTCCGAAAGCCGCGCCGAACAGGCCCCATGCGTTTTCGACCATTGCCATGATGTCGCCGGCCCACTCGCTGTCGCTCGATGCAATGAAGAATGCCACAACAGACACAACGACAACCACTATACGTCCGACCCAGCCTATCTCTCTGTCGCTGGCCTTGCCTTTGCGTATAAGGGGCTTATACAGGTCGCTGGTAAAGGAGGAGGAGGCAACCAGAAGCTGAGAATCCGCAGTGCTCATGGACGCTGCAATGATAGCTGCGAGCATAAGTCCCGCAATAAAGCCTGGGAAAATTCTCTGCACAACTGCGATGAACACACTGTTTCTGTCCGACGGCAGCAGCATCTCCGCCAAGGAGGTCCCGTCTCCGAAAATAAAAGTTCTGCCTAAAATCGCAACGGCCGCAGCCGCGCCAAGCGAGAGGATAACCCACACTATGGCCACGCAGGATGATTTTTTTATCATCGAGGGCTTCTCAATGCTCATAAAACGCACAAGAATATGCGGCATACCAAAGTAACCAAGGCCCCATACAAGGCCGCTTACAATTTCGCTCCAGTCCGCGGCAAAGGGGTTCGAACCGAAAGCGCTTATCCCCTCGCCAAAGGCTCCGGAAAAGCCGGAATCGAAGTCACCGACCGCAACCATAACCAGCGGAGTTGCCAGCAGGGCAGCAAGCATGAGCAGAGCCTGGAAAAAGTCCGTCCAGCACACGGCGTTATATCCGCCCAGGAAGGTATAGCACAGAATTATCGCGGAAAACAGAAGCAGAGCCACCTGTTTATGCTCTGCAAACCAGGGGAACAGCGAGCACAGAACCGTCTGTCCAGCGACGAAAGCAGAGGCGACATATATTGTGAAGCTCACCAGGAATATCACCGCACATACAATTTTCAGCGCGGGATTCTGTGTAGCAAAACGGTTTGTCAGATACTGCGGCAGCGTTATCGAGTCGTTCGCCGCTCTGGAAAAACGTCTGAGGCGGCGGGCAACAATAATCCAGTTCGCCGCAGTGCCTATCGCAAGGCCGACGCCTATCCACACCTGGCCAATACCGAAAGCGAAAATGCTGCCGGGCAGACCCATGAGCAGCCAGCCGGACATGTCCGAGGCCTGCGCGCTCATAGCAGTGACCCACACGCCCATCTTGCGCCCGCCCAGGAAATACGCCTTGTCGCCGGTGTCATTTCTGCCGCGCATAAAGAACACCACGCCAATTATAAGTACAACCACAAAATAGAGTACAAATGCAAAAACTTCTCCAATATTCATCTCTTGGAACCCTCTTTCTTTTCTTGACTGGGCCCACTATACCACAATGAAAAACAGACCGCAATACAGAACGGAGTATAGACGATTAACCAAACTATATTTTTATAACTTTTATTTTCTCCTTTGATTTCAATCATTTTATACAAAACCTATAACTAAACTAATGTTCTAACTCAAAACAAAATTTTTTTATCCGTCGCTTTTTCTCCTCGAAAGCCGCTCAAAAACATAGGCGTAAGCGACGCACTGTACTTGGACAGGGAGTATTCCCCTCCGGACAGGCACCAGTCGTACATAAGCGCGCGCTCCCACATGGCATAGGCACGGCTTATCTCGTTTACGGACATGTCGCGGCGCAGCTCTCCACGCTCTTGTCCCCTGATTATAATCTGCCGGAGCAGACGGAAATAGACTCTCTTGCGGTCGAGCAGGTGCTTTTCTCCCTTGGTGATAAGCTGGCTGGACAGCAGCCGCGAAAGCAGCTCAAGCGGAACGCTGTTGTCAATCATCACGAAAAGCTCCCAGTTGAGATGCTCGAGCGCGGCAAGCGCGTCCATGCTTTCGTCCATGCTCTCCATAAGCTCCTGATACTTCTCGTCAAACAGCACCGAAAGCGTCTCCAAAAGGGCGTCCTTACCTTCAAAATAGTGGTAGAAGGTACCCTTGGAGGTCTCCGACTCAAAAATTATGTCCTCAACCGTCGTATCCTCATATCCCTGCTCATAAAAAAGCTTCCACGCCGCGGATACTATCTTCCCGCGCGTGTTTCTCTGATTCTTCCTCGGCATTTTGCGCCGTTCTCCTCTCAAAAGCATCGCAGATTTCGCGCCTTACGGCACAAACAAAATCAAATCCGCTTTTCCGGCAGCGTGTATGTCGGAAAAACACTTTTCGTGGAACCTGCGCCTTACATTTCTGCCGCAAGCGGCAGAAATGTAAGGCGCGAATCGCAGCGAAACTCTTTCAAACAAACGGCGCAGCCGCTTGTTTGCCTTCAGTAGTGGTAGCTCTCATTGGCGACGTATTCCTGATACAGCTCCTCGCTCACGCCGCGTCTTTTGATAATCTTCGAATAAAACTCCCCACTGCGCTTTATTGTACGTTCCATGGTCTCGAAGTTTGTATTTACTATACCGAAGCGGGCGTAGTTGCCCTCCAGCCACTCAAAGTTATCCGTAAAGCACCAGTGGTAATATCGCTTCACCGGCAGTTTCGTGCGGCAAAGCTCGCGCAGGTGCTCATATATAAACCGGCTGCGGAAGCTGTCTCCCAAGTCGCAGACACCATTTTCGGTGATGTATATCGGCAGTGGCGCGAGCTCATACAGCGCCTTGCAGCACTCGGCTATTCCCTGCGGGTATATCTCCCATCCAAGGTCGTTTTTATAGCTGCCCTCGGAAGGTACTATGCCCGAGATGGAAACGACGGTCCGTGAATAATAATTTAGTGCGTGAAAGTCACAGTAATGCCCCCGCCTGTCACGTCCGCGGTTTTTCAGCGGATTTTTAAAATCGCCTGTTACCATCGCCTGTGTCATGACGCTCTGGAAAAGCTGCTCTGACTTCGCGCATGCGGCGCGGCATATGGGATTGCCCGGATTTTTCGGCGTAAACACGCGCATATGGTTTGCAAAGCTAACCTTTGTGTCGCGAAACCCCATGCCGCGGCGCATATCGTGAATAAGGCGGTAGGCCTTTATGTGCGCGCTGGCAAGATTTGACATCACGTTCACCACCGCACCCGGGCTGCGCTTGCCCGGAGGCCACGCGCCGGCCATATAGCCGCTGAGAGCATAGACATTCGGCTCGTTTATTGTGATGTACTCGCTCACCAGATGTCCCAGCGCGTCAATCATTTTCTCAACATAGCGCAGGTAGGCCATCACATTGTCGTAGTCCTCCCAGCCGCCCTTTTCCTCAAACCACATGGGGTTTGTGAAATGGTGGAGCGTTACAAGCGGCTTTATTCCCAGACCTATGAGGAGCATAATCTCCTCCTTAACGTGGGAAATGGCCTCGTCGTCAAATACTCCCTCCTCCGGCTCCACACGCGCCCACTCAATGCTCATGCGGCAGGTCTGTATGCCCATTTTGTGCATGAGCAACACATCCTCCCGCCAGCGCTCCCAGTGGTCCGCCGCATCCGCAGGGTTTGAGCCATCCTTTATGTGTCCCTTGTTGTACCAGTCGTTCCATGTGTGGTTGAAGTCTCCCCCGTCTACCTGTGTAGCCGATGAGGCCACGCCCAGCAGCATTCCGGGCCTTAGATTAAACGAATTTTCCATGTCACGCTCCTTAACCTTCTCTCATCCCGCCGCACTTTCTGCGGTACACCGTTTATAAAACTATCAGCTTCTTTGGAGCGTGAGTGAGATTCACGCTGCCCTCGTTCGTCAGATAGAGCATATCCTCAATTCTCACACCGAATATGCCCGGTATGTATATTCCTGGCTCGGCACTTATCACCGCGCCGGCGGGCAGCGGCTTTTTATTCGACGGGCTGGCTGACGGCTGCTCATGGATGTCCAGACCAAGGCTGTGACCGAAGCCGTGGCCGAAATATCTCCCGTAGCCCGCGTCCTCAATAACGCGCGCCGCGGCCGCATGAACCTCCGCGCCGCTTACTCCCGCCCTGGCAGCGGCTATGCCCGCGCACTGGGCGCGCAGGACTGTGTCATATACCTTTTCCATCTCTCTGTCCGCCTTGCCCACGGCCACAGTGCGCGTCATGTCCGAGCAATATCCGTTTTTCAGGCAGCCAAAATCCATGGTAACAAAATCGCCGTAACGGACCTGCTCGTCTCCCGGAACGCCGTGTGGCATGCTTGTTTTCGCACCGGTGACGCATATGGGGTCGAAGGAATTCCCCTCGCCGCCGTGAAGCATCATGCGGTAGGTCAACTCCGCAGCTATCTCCCGTTCCTTCACTCCTGGGCGTATAAGCCCCAGCACCTCGTCAAACGCGCTCTCGGCGATGCGCTGAGCCTCGGTGATAGCACGCACCTCATACTCCTGCTTCGACTCGCGCAGCGAGCTGAGAATCTCTCCCGCGGGACAAAGCTGTCTGTCCAACGCCTTTTCAAGCTCCTGCCAGCGGGCATATGATATGCCGCGCTCCTCAGCACCCGTTTTTTCACACCCTGAGCTCTCAAGCGCCGATTTTATGTGCGCCGTAAGCGGATTTGCCGCATCAAACAGCTCAACCTCCACTCCCTCGGCGTGAGCGCGCGCCGCCTCGATATAGCGGCTGTCTGTGAACATCCACGCAAGCCGGCGCGTTATGAGCACCGCGCCGTCGCTTATGTGAAAGCCTGACGCATAGCGTATATTCTGTTCCGTCAGCAGCAGAAGCGCATCCAAGCCGCGCCCACAGAGCTTTGTGCGTATTGACTCAATATTGTTCATGCTCTTTTCTCCTTAATTCTGCCAGCAAGGCGGAAGGGGGCCTCCAGCCAATAGCGCAGGCGCAGAAATATATTCGTGAATTTTATCGGCCTGACCAGCACCGCCGAGGCGCCCAGAGACTTTGCGCACAGCGTGTCCGTGTAAATCTGGTCCCCAACCAGCGCAGTCTGCTCCGGTGCCGCTCCAAACTGTGCCAGCACACGCCGCGCCGCGGCCGTGAAGGGCTTACGGGCCTTCTTTACAAAGCCTATCCCAAGCGCGCCCGCAAAAATGCACGGCCGTTCACCGCGGTTGTTTGACAGGATAAACAGCTCCAGTCCCGCACCCTTCATCTCCCGAGCCCAATCCTTCATTTTCTGCGTCGGCTCGTTTACCGTATACGGCGCCAGCGTGTTATCCACGTCCAGCAGCACCAAACGGATGCCCTTGCGAATAAGCGCCTGCGGCTCTATCTCATATATGTTGTCCCGCATCAAATCCGGCACCGGCCAGAAACTCATTTTCTCATCCTCCATCGTACGAAATAAGGCTGCCGTCAAATTCCATCGGCCATGAGGTTATGCAGCTCCCATAGCTGTTTATCGGCCTGCCCCCTACCTGTATAACCACCCGCTCCACCTCAGGCAGAAAGCACAGCGTGTCCACAAACGAGCTTATGACGAGGCGGGAAGTGTGTATGCTCTCCGGCTCAGTTGTGTAAAACTCCTCAGACAGATTGAGCACGCACAGTCCGTCCGATACGCTCACCGACACAAGCGATGTGGCGTCAGGAACCTCATCCAGACTCAGCAGAAGCTGACGCGCCGCCGCCTCGGCCGCACTGCCCGTACTCTGCGCGCTGACAAAGCTGCGGCTGACAAGGTTCTCTCCGCGCCCGTCCGGCACAAACAGCTTTATTATCCGCTCGCAGGGTCCGTACTGCGCGTCCGCCAGCTCGGCAAAGTCAGCTCGAAGTCCAGTCTGAACCGTTTTCCCCTCGCAGTTTATGTCCACGGCTGTTACCTCGTCAAGGCGGTAGAAGGTGTAGACCAAGGCGTAGTCGCACAGCACCCTTTCCACGCCGTTAAGGCGGTTGTACTCCGGCGACATGTCCGCTTGTGCCCTGCCGTTTTCAATCCGGCAGGACAGCAGCTTTATGTCCTCTGGGAAAACGCGCTCAACCGTCTCGCTCCCCTGCTCGGAGTTCAGGCACCTGACAAGGCAATCCTCCGCGCTCTCGCCCTCGCTCGGCAGAACAAGCTGGGCATACAAGGCTCTGTTGTCATCCCCGCTGTGCAGAGTACGCAGTCGGTACACATATACTCCTCCGCCGTCCGACGCTCCGGAACGAAGCAGGCAGCCGCTCAGCAGCGCAAGCAACACAGCCGCCGCGTAAAGAGTCACAAGGCGCTTAAGCCTCATCGTATTCCGCCTCCTCTCCGGCAGCGGGAAAGCTCACGACAAAGCGCGTTCCCACCGTCTCACGGCGCTGGGCAGCAATCGTACCTCCGTTTTGCTCAACCGCGCCCTTGACTATCGCCAAGCCCAGACCGCTGCCGCCAACATCGCTGCTGCGCGCCTTGTCCACCCGGTAAAAACGCGAGAAGATGTGCGGCAGGTCCTCCTCCGGAATCCCAATGCCCGTGTCCTCCACCGTCAGCTTCACCGTGCCCTCCGCAGCGTGCAGGCGCAGAAACACGTTGCCGCCAAAGCTGTTGTATTTCAGCGCATTTTCCGCCAGATTGAAGATTATCTGATGTACATCGTCCTGCGAAGCAGTCACAATACAGCCCTCGTCCAGCTCGGAGAAGATGGTGATGTTGCGAGCCTGGGCCAGCGGTGTGAGCATGTGCACGGTTTTTTCCGCCACGCGCTTTATGTCCACGCGCTCGCGCTGCGTCTGCACGCTGCTGTCCATTCTCGTCAGACGCATGAGCTTTTCTGTCATGCGCTGGAGCCGCTCGGCCTCAGTGCCGATGTCTCCGACAAACTCGCGCATAGTCCCCTCATCCATGTTTTCGCTCTGTGCGATGCTGTCTGACAGCAGTCTGATTGAGGCCAGCGGCGTGCGCAGCTCGTGGGAAGCATCCGAGACAAAGCGGCGGCGCAGCTCCTCCGTACTCTGCAATCTCTGTGTCATGTCGTTAAACTCCTGGGCAAGCTCCGTCACCTCGTCGCGCCCGCGGGGACTAATTCGATAATCATAGTTGCCCTCGCGCACTATGCGCATAGCTCGAACTAGGTCCGTTATGCGCCCCGTAAGCGCCTTTGTGAACACATACACCGCCAACAGTGCCAGAAGCGCTGCAATTATGGATATGCTGCGCAGTCGGGCCTGTATATCCATGATATACGCTGCCTGTATGCCGTCATACTCATACAGGTACACGCAGCCGATAATCTCCCCCGCGCTGACCACCGGCGAGGCCGCACGGCTGCGGAAAGAGCTGCCGTCATAGCTGCAAAAAAACTGTACCTGTCCGCGCAGCGCGCCGACTATCTCGGAAAAGAGCGCATACCTTCCCAGACTGCCCGACGTCTGCGTCGTATCATACAGCGTCATGGCATTCGCGTCCGTTACAATCACGCGGTCAAATGAGTTTATGTCTACAAGCTCCATGACCTGCGTGACGTTTTCGCCGCTGAGACTCTCCAGCGCGGAGAGCGACGATGCCATGACTGTTGCCTGGCTGAGCATCATGCTCTGCTTGGTGGAAAACACCGCATCGCGCGAGCTTATGGTCGGGTATGTGTTCAAAAGCCCCGTCATGAGCGCAATAAACAGGAAGTAAATGATAAAAAACGTGAGCTGCACACTGTATCTGATTTTTCCATTCTGGTCCTTTTTCAGCATTTCCAGCCCTTACCCCTTGAAGAAATAGCCTACTCCCCATTTGGTAAAAATGTACTCAGGGTTCGCTGGGTCTCGCTCGAGCTTCTCCCTCAGCCTGCGTATATGCACGTCCACAGTGCGTATGTCTCCCTGATAGTCAAAGCCCCAGACCATATCAAGCAGGCTCTCGCGGCTGTAAACCTTGCCCGGGTTTTTCATAAGCATCTCTGCAAGGTCAAACTCGCGCGCAGTCAGGTCCACCTCCACGCTGTCGCGAAAGGCGGCGCGGCGCTCGGTGTCCAGCACCAGGCCGTCCTTTATCAGCTTTGAACTGTCCTCCGCCGCACCTTGATTCTGCATGGAGCTGCGGCGCAGCAGCGCGCGCACTCGCGCTTTAAGCTCGAGTATATTAAACGGCTTTGTAATGTAGTCGTCCGCGCCGTACTCAAATCCTATGAGCTTGTCCGTATCCTCGCTCTTCGCCGTGAGCATGATTATCGGCACGGTGGAGCTTCCGCGTATGGTCATGCACACCTCAAGCCCGTCCATCTTCGGCATCATCAGGTCAAGTATTATAAGGTCGTATCCGCCCTTGGCCGCCAGCTCCACGGCCGCCTCGCCGTCATAGGCCGTATCCACCTGGTATCCCTCGTTTTCAAGGTTGAACTTTATTCCCTTCACAAGCAGCTTTTCGTCGTCAACAACAAGTATTTTCACAAACACGTCCTCCTGTAATCCTGCTCTATACAATAATATCTGCACAAATCCTGCTGTAAATCCCGTCGCCTATTCCTGGGACGAGAGTTATATCCTGCGGACGCTCAAAGTCTCCGTTTTCCATGCGGTAGTCTATTATGCGCTCCGCAAGCTTTTCGCCTATGCCCTCAAGTGTCATGAGCTGCTCGGCGTTCGCGGTGTTTATGTTCACTGGGGTCAGCGCTTCATTCAAGGACGGCTTGGAGCCGTCCTTGACCCCGCAGATACCTGCCAGCGGCTGCTTTGCCTCCACGGGACTTACATACAGCTCCTCCCTGCCTCCGTCCTGTCCGGCGCGAAATCCTATGGTAAAAACAAGAAACAGCAGCGTAAGCAGTATTGCACATTTTTCTGTTTTTGTAAGTTTCATAACCCGTCTTTCCTGCTCAAATTGACCGTATCCATTATTTTTAGTTGCATTTTCCGTAAATTATTCGTATAATAGGGGTTGTTCTTGCGCCCGGCGGCGTTCTTTTGCGCGCCGTCTCCTAAACTATACCATACATTTCGGGAGAATAACATGAAAAAATTAAACTTTCTTCCTTTCATTTTAATAATTTGTCTGCTCGCCGGCTCTGTGCTGGCCTGTCCGGCTCTTGCGCTTGAAGATCCGGAGGTGCTCTCGCGCAATGCGATTGTCATAGACATGTCTAACGGCGCGGCATTTTACAGCCTAAACGCCGACCAGAAGGTCTACCCCGCGTCCACTACGAAAATTATGACAGTGTTGCTCGCAGTCGAAGCCATTGAGGATGGCCGAGCATCCGTTTACGATGAGGTAACCGCCAGTTCCAACATGACCTACGACCTGCTTTCCGACGGCAGCAGCGCGGGTATCATCGTCGGCGAAACAATGACGCTGGAGAATCTGCTTTACTGCGCGATGCTCTCGTCCGGCAACGATGCGTGCAACGTCATTGCCGAGCACCTTGGCGGAACCATTTCGGATTTCATCGACATGATGAATACACGCGCAGCCGAACTCGGCTGCGTGAACACGCACTTTGCCAACACCCATGGCCTTCCGGACGAAAACCATTACACTACCGCCGAGGATTTCGTCCTGCTCGCTTCGGAGGCCGCGCAACACGAGCTGTTCATGCAGATAGCAAACTCTCCCACGGCCACCATCCCCGCCACAAACTACAGCGCCCCTCGCGAGCTGAACAACTCCAACGCGCTCATCTGCGCCGACTCGATATACGGCGACGGTCGTTATGTCTATCAATACGCCTCCGGCATAAAAACCGGCTTCACCTCTGACGCCGGCTACTGCCTTATCTCAACAGCCTCAAACGGTGAGATTGACCTTCTGGCAGCCGTGTTCGGCGGCTATACCTACCCCGGCGAGGACGGCGGCACTCACTACACGCATTTTGAGGACTCCATAACACTTTACGACTGGGTATTTGATAACTTCAGCTATCAGGAAATACTCAAGTCCACCGATGCGGTAATTTCCGTGCCCGTTACTATGGGCGCGGACGCCGAGAGCGTCGGCCTGCGCCCGCAGACCTCGCTGACCTCACTGCTGCCCAACGACTGTGACATGTCGTCCTTCGAGCAGCAGATAACCGTATATGACCTGGCCGACGGCGAGAGTCTCACCGCTCCCATTGCCGCCGGTGAGGTTTTGGGCGAGGTCACCGTCTCATCGGGAGAGGTCAATTACGGCACCATCAAGCTCGTGGCCGCCTCCGGCATTGAGCTGTCGCGTATGCAGTACATAAAAACACAGATAGACGAAACTCTTCACAGCACCCCGGCAAAAATTATAATCGCTGTGCTGGCGCTGTTCATCGCGGCTTATCTCTTCCTTGTTATACGCTACCGCATCCTGCACATACGCCACAAAAAGGCCGTACAAGAGGCCAGGATTCAGCGTGAGAACCGCATACGCGCACAGGAGCAGTCCGAGCCGACGCACATTCAGCCACCCGTTCCTGACGACCTTGCGCCCGTAGAAGAATCCGAGCCTCCCGCCCCCCCTGCGCCGGCAATAAAATACTTCACTGAAGCCGGTCCGGTTCCTGAACAGCCCTCCGTTGAGCCGGAGCTGGGTTCCGACACACCTATGGATGTTGTTGACGAGATACGCGAGCAGACCGAGCGTGACTACTTTGAGGAATTTTTCCGTCAGAAATGACGCATCCTCCATCCGCTCGATTTGCTCAGGGAGGTAATCCTATTGTCCAAGGGAGAGTCCGACACAAAAAAGTACAAGCAGGCTCTGGCCTATGAATACCTGAAAAACTCCATAATCACCGGCCGCCTGCCGCCGGAGAAGCAGCTTGTCGAGCGGGAGATATGCGAAAAGCTGGGGCTCAGCCGCACTCCCGTTCGCGAGGCTTTTCGGCAGCTCGGCAGTGAAGGGTTGGTGGATTTTCTCCCCGGCTGCGGCGTTGTCGTGGCGAGCTTGACGCTGGAAAAGGCACGCCAGATGTACGAGCTTAAGCAGGCGCTTGAGTGTATGGCCGCACAGCTGTGCGCACAGCGCTCCGGAGAAAAAGAGCTTGAGGCGATGCGCGAGTGTATCCGCCTGCATGAAAAGGTCTTTGCACTCGGCAAAATGTCCATGGCCGCTGACGTTGATTTGCAGTTTCATGTTCTGCTACTTGAGAACGCGGCCAGTCCCATGCTCGAGCAGGCCGGCAAGTCCCTGCTGCTCCAGGCACGGCGCCTATCCCAGCTCGCGGTCTACGATTCGGACCAGACGGAAAGCTTTATCTCACAGCACAGGGAAATTTTATCCGCCATAGAAAGCCACGAACCGGACCGAGCTGCTGCCGCGGTCAGCGCGCACATTGATTTTATCCGCCGTTTTCAGCGTGACCGCTGGGAAATGCTGTTTTAGAAAAAACCATACCCTCCGCGAAGATGCGAAGGGTACGGTTTTTTCGTGCATTCCGCCCGCAGTGTTAGAGCATCGCCGCATATACTTACATGCCGCTGCTATCGCCCTAAACAGTCTATCACGCACATATGTTTGACAGCGCGTGCCATTTGAGCTACAATAAGTGCCGAAAAATACAAATACGCCAATTTCGGCGAGGAGGATTTATACATGAGAAAGCACATCAAAAACAATGTAAGCTGGGTCGGCTGGATAGACTGGGAGCTGGAGAGCTTCCACGGCGACGACTACTCCATTTTTAACGGCTCAAGCCAGAACGCCTACCTTATTGAGGAGGAAAAAACGGTGCTTGTGGACACCGTCTGGACGCCGCACCGCTTTGATTTTGTGGAAAATCTGAAAAAGGAAATCGACCTTGGCAAGATAGATTACATCATCGCCAACCACGGCGAATGCGACCACTCCGGTTCGCTTACGGCGCTGATGGCGGAAATTCCCGACACGCCGATATACTGCACTCCCGCCGCAGTCAAGAGCCTCGAGGGGCAGTACGGCAAACACGGCTGGAATTTCCGCACCGTCAAGACCGGCGACACGCTGGACATCGGCAACGGTAAGCAGCTTGTTTTCGTGGACATGAAAATGCTCCACTGGCCGGACTCAATGGCCACCTACATGACGGGGGACAACATTCTCTTCTCAAACGACGCCTTTGGCCAGCATTTTGCCGTGGGCGAGCTTTTCAACGACAAGGCCGACCAATGCCTGCTCTGGAAAGAGGCGCTGAAGTATTACACAAATATTCTCAATCCCTTTTCCGCGCTTGTGGCAAAGAAGCTGACAGAGCTGGAGGGCATGAACCTCGATATCGACATAATCGCCCCGTCCCATGGCGCTATATGGCGCGACAGCCCAATGCAGATTGTAAAAAAATACGCCGAGTGGTCCGACGCCTATCAGGAAAACCAGATTACTGTTGTCTATGACACCATGTGGGAAGGTACTGCAAAGCTTGCCCACGCTATCGCGCAGGAAGTTCACCTCCAGAGTCCTGATACAGTGGTAAAGGTACTGAGCATCGCCAAGACGGACAAGAACGAGATAATGACCGAGGTGTTCAAGTCCAGGGCCATCGCCGTAGGCTCACCCACCTGCTGCAACAGCTATCTGTCCTCTGTGGCGGGCTGGCTGGAATTTTTGAAGCAGCTGAAGTTCAAAAACAAGAAAGCTGCCGCTTTCGGCTGTTACGGCTGGAGCGGCGAGAGCGTTAAGCTGCTCCAGGCAAAGCTGGCTGAGGCGGGCTTCGACGTGGCCGAGGAACACGTCCGCTCCCTGTGGAACCCCGAGGAGGACGATTTTGCCGCCATTCCCGCACTTGTGAAGTCGCTTCTCCAGTAAAATATAATTTAAGCTGCTGTGCAGCTATTGACATGCGTCTTTTTTTCCTGTAAAATAATGATATTACAGTCGCATGAAGCGGCTGCAGGCAGCCGAAGCTGCTCAATTTCCCCGTATTTATACCGATGCTTCAAAGGTGTGTTATGAAAACGCACGACTTTTCTGCGGAAAAGCCGTGCGTTTTTTCGGTATTTGACGAAAGGACTTATCCATGAAAAAAATTTTCGCCCTGCTGCTTGCCACGGCCGCGCTCTTGGCGCTTTCCGCCTGCGGTTCCGCCGAGCCCGGTGACGGAGTCTCCACACTTGTCTACGGCAGCGGCAGCTTCACCCGTATCAATCCCGCCATGGACGAACACGGTGAGATAAACCTCCTTATCTTCAATGGCCTGACCGCTCACGACGGCAAAAACGCCGTCATCCCCTGCCTGTCCAAAAGCTGGGATTTTGACAGGGACACATGCACTTATACCTTTTATCTTGAGGAAAATGTTTTATGGCACGACGGGGAGCCCTTCACCGCACAGGATGTTAAATTCACTGTTGAGGCAATCATGGACCCCGAAAACGCTTCGGAAAACGCACCGAACTTTGAGGATGTACAAGAGATAACCACCCCCGACGAACACACCGTCGCCTTTCGCCTGTCAGCTCCCAATGCCGCGTTTTTAGACTACATGACCATGCCAGTACTACCTGAGCACCTGCTCGCAGGCGAGGATATGCAGACCTCTGACTTCTTCCGCTCCCCTGTAGGCACGGGACCATACAAGCTCACAGCTTGGGACGATGGTCAGGCTGTCACATTGGTCAGAAACGAGGACTATTTCAAAGGCGTGGCGAACATAGAAACGATAATCTTCAAATTTGTTCCCGACGACAGTGCGCGCACACTTCAGCTTATGTCCGGCGAGTTGGACCTGGCGCAGCTCACTCCGCGCGACGCGCAGAGCCTCACCGGACGCAAGGGCTTTTCGGTTTACCGCATGACTACCTCCGATTATCGAGGTATTCTGTTTAATTTCAACAACCCCTACTGGCAGGACAACCGCGAGCTCATACCTGCGGTCTGCTGCGCACTGGACCGCCAGGCGATTGTGGACTCGGTACTGCTAGGCTGCGGCGAGAGCGCCTATGGCCCGCTTCAGCGCAACATCTACAACAATCCTGACGCCGAACGCTGGGACTATGACCCCCAAAGAGCCGAGACTATCCTTATAGACAGCGGCTATGAAAAGCGGGAAGACGGCTTTTATTACCGCGGCGGTGAAAAGGCCGCATTTGTGCTCAACGCTCCCTCCGGCGACCGCGTGCGTCTGGAGATTGCCCAGGCTGCGGCGCAGCAGCTTGGACAGGTGGGCATTGACTGCACGGTGGAAATTCCCACCGTCGTAGACTGGGGCTCCCAGATGGCCTACCTCATCGGTTGGGGCAGTCCCTTTGACGCAGACGACCACACCTACAAGGTGTTCGGCACCGGCAAGGGAGCAAACTACTCCGGCTACTCCAACGAGGAGGTTGACCGGTATCTCACGCTCGCCCGCGAAACCGACGTCCCCGACGAGCGCGCTCGGTACTATGCCGCCTTTCAGGATGAGCTTTCCCACGCCCCTGCCTTCGCCTTCATATGCTACGTCGACGCAGACTATGCCGCCATCTCAGGCCTCAGGGGTATTTCCGAGGACACCGTCATGGGCCACCACGGGGTGGGTATTTTCTGGAATGTGACTGAGTGGACGATAGAAAAATAAAAATCAGCAGGAGAGAGCTTGTATGCCGCTGCTTGAGGTAATAGACCTGTCGGTCAGCTTTGACACTCCAGGCGGCGAGCTTCAGGCAGTGCGGGACGTGTCTTTCTCACTTGATGCGGGCGAGATTTTAGCCATAGTCGGCGAGTCCGGCTGCGGAAAAAGCGTGTTGTGCAAGGCCGTAACGCGCCTGCTGCCGGACACTGCGCGGATAAAGAGCGGCAGCGTTGTCATTGACGGCCTGAGTCTGAGCTCCATGCCCGAACGCAAGGTGCAAAAGCTGCGCGGGCAGCTCTTTTCCATGGTCTTTCAGGACCCAATGAGCGCGCTCAATCCCAGTCTTAGCATCGGCGCGCAGATTGCCGAGGCGGTGCGCGTCCATGCCCCGTGCATGAAGCGCTCAGAGGTACGGGAACGTGTGCTTGAGCTGCTCTCCCTTGTGGGCATCGACCGCGCCGCGGACATGTACAAGCTTTACCCGCACAATCTCTCCGGCGGCCAGCGCCAGCGCGTTGTGACCGCCGTCGCTCTGGCCTCTGGTCCACGGCTGCTGTTTGCCGACGAGCCGACAACGGCGCTGGATGCGGGCCTCCAGACACAGATTTTAGACCTGCTGCGTGATATACGGCAGAGGCTCGGTACGTCTACGGTGCTGATAAGCCACGACCTGGGCGCCGTGGCCCGTGCGGCCGACCGTGGGGCAGTGATGTACGCGGGCAAAATCGTCGAAACCGGCACGACTGAGGAGATTTTTTACGACCCACGCCATCCCTATACCTGGTCGTTGCTGCTGTCCCTTCCCTCTCGAGCGGAGCGCGGACGGAAGCTGCACTCCATATCCGGAACACCACCAACGCTAATTGACCCTCCGTCCGGCGACGCCTTTGCCCCACGCAACCCCTGGGCGCTGGAAATAGACTATGAGCAGTCTCCTCCCATGTTCCGCGTCACGGACACGCACTTTGCCGCAACCTGGCTGCTTGACCCCCGCGCGCCGAAAATAACGCCCCCCATCGGAGGTAATGACCGTGGCTGAAATTCTGCTTGACGTGCGCGGCCTTACGCACCGCTACGCGATGACGAGCTCACGTTCGGTAACGGCGCTTGACGGCGTTTCGTTTCAGATACGGCACGGCGAAATTTTCGGCCTGGTCGGCCAGTCCGGCTCCGGAAAATCCACTGCGGCGCGCTGTATAATGAACCTCCTGCGCCCCACGGGAGGGGACCTTCACTATAAGGGCGTGGACCTTCTTGACCCCAAACAACGGAGGGAAAACCGCAGGATGCTGCAAACAACGCGCCAACTCATCTTTCAGGACTCCGCTTCAAGCCTGAATCCTCGAATGACACTCGCGGATATAATCACCGAGCCCATGGTCATAAACAGTGTAAAACCGCCACGCGGTTCCATGCGCGCTGAGGCGGAGTTTCAGGCAGCAAAAGTGGGCCTGTCCCCGTCATGTCTGGACCGCCGTCCGCCGGAGCTGTCCGGCGGACAGCGTCAGCGTGCCGCCATAGCCCGCGCGCTGTGCATGGAGCCCGAGCTGCTTATAGCCGACGAGCCCGTCGCTTCGCTGGACGTTTCCGTTCAGGCGCAGATTCTCAACCTGTTCCGCCATTTCCAGACTGAACATGGCTTCAGCCTTCTTTTCATCGCGCACGACCTGTCCGCTGTCCACTGGCTGTGCGACAGGGTCGGAGTGCTATTCCACGGGCTTTTAGTTGAATCGGCTCCAACCACAGAGCTGTTTGAAAATCCGCTCCACCCCTGCACGCGCGCGCTCCTCTCATCTGTTCCGCTGCCAGACCCTCGGCGGGAACGTCAGCGCCGTCTTGAGCGCTTCGACACGGATACTCTTCCCGCAGCAGAAACGCTCCGTGAGGTCTCGCCGGAGCATTTTGTTCTCAAGGAGGATTGACAATGCGGCACAACGCACTGCTCTTGACAAAAAAACTCATAATATTCCTTGCTGGACTGCTTGCGCTCTCGATGGCGGTGTTCTGCGTCTCACGCATGGCGCCCGGCGACGCGCTGATATCCTACTACGGCGAGCGAGCAGAGAAAATGAGTCCTGACGAGCGCTCCGCGGCCGAGGCCCGCCTTGGTCTTGACCGCCCGCTCCACGTGCAGTATGTCCGCTGGCTCTCCGGCGCTGCGCGGGGTGACTTCGGCATCTCATTCATGTATAAAACCGACGTGCTGTCCCTCATTCGTTCGCGTCTGGGCAACACGCTCATTTTAGGCGGTTCGGGCTTTGCACTCATTTTCTTTCTCGCACCGCTTTTGGGCATACTGTGTACGCGCCTTGAGGGCCGCTGGCCCGACCGTCTTATCTGCCGGCTCGGCGCTGTCAGCGGCTGCATACCAGAGTTCTGGCTGTCGCTGCTGCTCATTGCTCTTTTTTCCGTCACCCTGCGCCTTCTGCCCGGCAGCGGAGCCTACTGCGTCGGCAAAAGCGGCGAGCTTGCCGACCGGCTTGAGCACCTTGTTCTGCCTCTGACCGTGGTGGTTTTAAGCCACTTGTGGTACTATACCTATCTCGTGCGCAGCCGCCTGCTCGGCGAAGTTCGCCAGGACTACGTCCTTCTGGCAAAATCAAAGGGGCTTACGCCACGGCGCATACTTTTCCGCCACTGCCTGCGGAATATCATGCCGTCCTACCTCAGCCTCATGGCCATTTCCATCCCGCACATTTTAGGCGGTACCTATATCGTCGAGTCAGTATTTTCCTATCCTGGGCTCGGCACGCTGTCCTACGAGAGCGCCAGATACAAGGACTACAACCTGCTGATGCTGTTGTGCGTACTCTCCGGTGCGTCGGTAATGCTGTGCAGTTCCCTGGCGCAGGCAGTAAGCCGGCGGATTGACCCGCGAATGAGAGACGGCACACCGGTTAGCGGGGAGGCAAGAAATGACGGCTGATAAATTTGTCCCCGCCGCTCCGCGTCCGATATGCGACGCACCTCCGCCCGTACCGCCGCGCCGGCACGGGCTGTTCCTCCCTGCCGCGCTGCTTGGCATCATTGTGCTCGGCTGTCTCTGCTGTGAACTGTTCATCCCGCGTGACCCGACATACATGGACCTGAGGTTCTGCAACGTGCCGCCGTGCCGCGATTTCCCTTTTGGCACGGATAGCATGGGGCGAGATATTTTCTCCATGATCTGGTATGGTGGCCGCGTGTCGCTGCTTATCGGCTTTGCCGCCGCCGCGGTCTCGACACTCGCCGCCGTTGTACTCGGCTCGCTCGCCGGTCTGGCCCCTCCCCAGCCTGAGACACTGCTGCTGCGCGCAAACGAGATTGTGATGAGCGTACCAAATCTGCTTTTAGTGGTGCTTATACAGTCCGTATTGGGAAAGCCCCGCGCTATGGGCATCGCGCTTGTGCTGGGCCTGACCGGCTGGATGAGCATGGCCCGCGTGGTGCGCACCGAGGTGCGCCAGCTTCGGCAAAGCGAATTTGTTTTAGCCTCGCAGTGCATGGGCGGCGGCTTTTTCCATGTTCTGCGCCGGCACCTCGCGCCGAATTTCCTGCCCTCAATAACATACATGGCCGTCATGAACGTGAGGGCCGCCATCGCCGCGGAGTCAACACTCAGCTTCATGGGCCTCGGACTGCCGCCGGAGGTGATATCCTGGGGAAGTATGCTCTCGCTTGCTGAGAGCGCGCTGACAGGACATCAGTGGTGGATTATTCTCATCCCCGGATTTTTTCTGCTTGTGACACTGCTGTGCCTGACTGCACTCGGAAACGCAGCGCATGGCGGAGTGAGCCGCAGACATTCCAACCTGTAAATAGGGAGGTGCTTTTCCATGACACTTGAGGAATTTTTCCGTGAAAATCCCGAGTGTGCGCTGGCCTTCTCCGGCGGCACGGACTCCGCGTTCCTGCTGTACGCGGCAAAAAAGTACGCGCGGCGTGTACGCGCTTACTATGTCAGCTCCGCATTTCAGCCCCGCTTTGAGCTTGACGACGCGCGACGTCTGGCGTCGGAGCTGTGCGCTGAGATGAGCGTGCTGAAAGTGGACGTGCTCGCTACTGAAGAGGTGCGCACAAATCCGCCTGACCGCTGCTATCACTGCAAGCGCGCCATATTCTCCGCAATCTCCGCAGCGGCGCGCGCTGACGGCTTTACCGTGCTCCTTGACGGTACAAACGCCTCCGACAACGCCGGCGACCGGCCCGGTATGCGCGCGTTGCGTGAGCTTGCGGTACGCTCCCCCCTGCGCGAGTGCGGCCTGACGAAGCCGGAAGTACGCCGCCTGTCCCGCAAAGCGGGACTTTTCACCTGGGACAAGCCCGCATACGCCTGCTTAGCCACGCGCGTCCCCTCCGGAGAGGAGCTTACCACCGAGAAGCTGCAACGAACCGAGGCGGCAGAATCAGAGCTTCACGCGCTCGGATTTAGGGGTTTTCGTGTCCGCACACTGGGCGGCTGCGCGCGCCTTCAGATTCCCGAAACTCAGCTTCCGCTGTTGCTCGAAAAGCGCACAGATATTCTTGAAAAATTAAAACGCCGTTACGGCGCGGTGCTTTTGGATTTGGAGGTACGCAGTGAACAGTGAGATAAAGCAAATTTTGCAGGCGGTGCAGTCCGGCGGCATGAGCGTGGACGACGCGCTTCTGAAAATAAAGGAAAAGCCCTTTGAGGACATTGGCTACGCGAAGGTGGACATTCACAGGAAAATACGCCAGGGCGCGGCCGAGGTTGTTTACGGCGCAGGCAAAACACCCAAGCAGATTTGCGGCATAATCAGCTCTATGAAAATCCACGGTCAGGATACGGTTCTGATAACGCGGCTCAGCAAGGAAGCGGCCGCTGCTGTGGGTCAGACGCACGAGCTGAAATACTTTTCCGATGCGCGCGCCGGCATAATTGGGGATTTCCCGAAAGCGGACGGGATTGGCACCATAGTCGTAGCCACCGGAGGCACCAGTGACATTCCCGTGGCAGAGGAAGCGGCACTGACCGCGCAGGTTTTGGGCAACGAGGTCACGCGCCTGTACGACGTTGGCGTTGCGGGATTGCATCGCACGCTCTCCCACCTTGACGATATCATGAGCGCCTCCGTAATAATCGCCATAGCGGGCATGGAGGGCGCGTTGGCCAGCGTGCTTGGAGGCCTTGCCGACTGCCCCGTAATCGCCGTACCCACCAGCGTTGGCTATGGTGCGTCCTTCGGCGGACTGTCGGCTCTGCTGTCTATGCTCAACTCCTGCGCCAGCGGTGTTTCGGTTGTGAATATCGACAACGGCTTTGGCGCGGGGTATTTAGCCAGCATGATAAACCATATGGACAACAAAAGGAGCGAGGGAAAGTGAAAACTCTGTATCTTGACTGCGGCATGGGCGCGGCTGGGGACATGCTCTGCGCCGCGCTGCTTGAGCTTTTGCCCGACGCGCAGGCTGATGATTTTTTGAAGGAAATTAATGCTATGGGCATCCCCGGCGTACACGTCGAGCGCCGGAGGACCGTCAAGTGCGGTATTGCCGGAACACACCTTGCTGTCACCGTCAACGGCACTGAGGAGCACAGCCACGACCACCACAAACATCCTCACACGCATGAGCACACCCACGAGCATGAGCACGCTCTGCCCCATCACCACCACGGCTCGATGCACGACATAGAGCACATCGTGCGCTCCCACCTTGTTCTGCCGGAAAAGGTAAAGGACGACATTATGTCTGTTTACGGACTGATTGCCGAAGCGGAGAGTCATGCCCATGGCGTGCCCGTAACGGAGATACATTTCCACGAGGTCGGCACGCTTGACGCTGTGGCGGACATCACCATGTTCTGCCTGCTCATACATCGTCTCACACCTGACGAAATTGTCTCATCCCCCGTGCGCACCGGCTTCGGTCAGGTACGCTGCGCCCACGGAATTCTCCCTGTGCCGGCCCCCGCCGCGGCGTACCTTCTTCGCGGCATTCCCATATATGCCGGCGACATTCGCGGCGAGATGTGTACACCCACGGGAGCGGCCCTGCTGCGTAACTTTGTCACACGCTTCGGCGAAATGCCGCTCATGAGCGTCGAGGCTATCGGTTACGGCTGCGGCGCAAAGGATTTCGGCAGCGCCAACTGTCTGCGCGCCATGCTCGGCCAGTCGGGCAGCAGCGGGGATGAGATTCTGGAACTGAGCTGCAATGTAGATGACATGAACGCTGAGGAGACAGGCTTTGCCATGGAGCGTCTGTTCGGTGCCGGCGCATTGGACGTTTATACCGTGCCGATAGGTATGAAAAAGTCCCGCCCCGGCACACTCATCCGCGTAATGTGCACACCCCAGACGCGCGAAGCCCTCTGCCGTGAGCTCTTCCGCCATACAACCACGCTCGGCATACGCGAGTGCGCCATGCGCCGCCATGTGCTTGAGCGAGGCCTTGTCACACTCGACACACCTTACGGCCCAGTCCGTCGCAAGGACGCCTCAGGCTTCGGCGTGTCCCGTTGGAAGTATGAGTTCGATGACCTTTCCGCTATTGCACGAGAACAAAACATAAGCCTGCGCGACGCTGCTGAGTTAGTGGAACAGAGTAAAAAATAAACCGCCAAACCCCGTTCTGCTTACAGAACGGGGTTTATTTCGCAGGCGTCTTGGTTTCGTTAAAATGAAAACACCATTGAGCTTCTTGGCGTATTGGAAGCACTTTACAATACAGATTTTAACCGTGTAGAATTCGATGCGTTTAGAAGTCGGGCTGACCTGAACAGCTTTGTAATGACACCGCAGAAGTTGGTCGGCGCTACCGTATTGCTTCCAAGTCATGGCGCTATGGCAGAACCTACGCCCACAAGGAAATTTCATTTGAGTTTGCATCATGGATTTCTGTGGAATTTAAGCTTTATCTGGTCAAAGAGTTTGAATGGTTCAAGACTGAGGAAATGAAGCAGCTTGGTTGGGATATCAAACGAAACTTTGTCAAAATCAACTACTGCCTCCATACCGATACCATCAAGGAAAATCTGATTCCTCCGGAATTGTCTGCCCGGCAGATTTCACTGGTCTACGCCAATGGAACGGATGTTCTGAACATGGCGCTGTTCGGCATGACCGGCAAAGAATGGTGCGATGCAAATCCGGATCTCAAGGGAAATATCCGTGACTACGCCAATGTTTCGCAGCTCGTGTGTGTGTCAAATCTGGAAAACCTGAATTCGGTTTTCGTCAACGAAGGAATACCACAGGCAGAGAGGCTTGTAAAGCTCAACATAATTGCTGTCAGTCAGATGAAGGTGCTGACAAATAATTACAGGATTTTTCAGCTTGAGGCAGTAGAGGAGGCTGTCACCGATATGACTGAAGGTGTGACCCAGAACAGGTCGATGATACGGCTCCAGATACGAAAGATTGACGCAACGACGATGGCGTGATATACTTGGCCTTCAATAGCATAGAGTGTACCAATTTAATTCCAAAATCCGACTGAGATATAAATATCTGTGGAATGCGAGCATATTTAATTTCTTAGATAGCTCCAGAGCTCAATACTCCATTCAAGAAAGAATTAGGTCGATTTATCATGAAACCGAACGAACGATTAAACTCCTTATGTCAAATTACTCCTTCAATCTAACAACTCCAGCAGGTTAACTTCAGTTTGGCTTTTATTTTATTTTTCCAAGCATATTAATTAACATATATTGGCAAACAGGCTCCACCGGCAGATGCAGTGTACAGATTCACCGCTTCTCGTCGGTTGCACTCCAAAGCGCCTGTCTGCATATAGGTATCACTCTGCTGCTTCTCATCCCAATACAAGCCAACCCCGCTGTGCTGTCTTTCGATTTGGTTTTGGATATGGGTTTAAAAGCCAGAGCATCAAAAAGTGGGCAAGCTTGCCAGAAATCCGACAAATTTCTTGTCTAAATTTGTCGGATTCGCTTTTTACAAAATTGATTCCTGATACATCTTTTTCAATGTAACAAGGATTGAACGACAGGCCGTTAATTTGACGGATGGAAGCGATTATGCCCGGCGGAGCCACAAAGGGCGGAGAAAACGGAGCTGATTACTGGTTAGCCTGTTACGGTAAGCTGCCTGACTACTATATTTCAAAAGAAGGCCTTTATGCATTGGGCTGGAAAAATGGTAAACCACCTAAAAAATTTGCACCTGAAAGAATGTGCTGCGGAGGGATTTATAATAATGATGGCCACTTGCCCTCTGCGCCTGAACGGATCTGGCACGAGGCGGATATCAATTATTATGAGGGCAGACGCAATCAGCACCGGATTTTGTTTTCAAACTATGGCCTGATATTCGTAACATACGACCATTACCAGACATTTTATGAAATCTATACGCGAGGTTTTGAAATGGACGAACGAATAAGTGTAAGGCTGGCTTTTACCGGATGCAAATATATCGGCAAGGTCTTTCGCAAAATGCGGACAAAGATGGAGTGATGACGATTTTGGAGAGAACCTGAGCGCATTGTGGGACATTCTTTGGGGGATGCCATATAAAGGGGATGATTTCACGATTATCCGGCCCCGTTACTTTACAGGGGTAGCTTATGGAGAAAACGCCACATTTACAGAATACGTTGATAAAATATGTTCCATCTTTCAGAGAGCGGAATCCCAGGGCTTTCTTACAGTTAGAATTGAATACGCCGACGAAAGGTCGGAGGACCTCTCCGTGTACGAAATTTGAGTGCGGAGCGTACTGTTGCATCTGCTGCTTTTGAGAAAGCAACCACCTCTGGCCGGTGTTTATGCGTCCGCGGCTGATTTGGGTGCAAACCCGAAAACACAGCACCGAAACTATGAACTGTGGTTGTATTTAATGTATATTTTCCATGCATGTTTTTTAATGACCCGCAGGGAAAAGCCTTGCTTTAAAACTCAAAATTTTGAATGACTTCAAACAATACATCCCGAAGCGAGAGGGCAAAAGGCGGTGTTGAATTTTTTGCATACGCAAAGTCCATAAGCAGTATTGTTGAATTTTCGATGGTAATATAAATAATGCCACCGGTTTCTTTTACTGGGGCAAAAGGACTGAGAATAGATAGCTCCGCCCCAAGCTTGACCATAATCAGCGCAGTTTCAACAGACGGTGCGGAAAAAGATATATTATAATAAAGAAACAAAAAGGAGAAAAACACATATGAGTTTGCATGATTACTTGCCAATACTGGCATTTATGGCAAGTAATAAAGAAAATAAAGAGCTGGTTTAGCATTTAACAGGTTTTATTTATAGAAGACAGAAAGAAAATATTGACTTTTTACCGAAATTAAGCATTGATTATGATAAAACAGGCTCAGAAATCTATAAAAATTTGGAAGAAAGCATTTAGAAAGAGGCAGACAATAGCCGCCGCTTGAATTGGCAAAGGATGGCAACCACATGCTATGCCCGTGGACTAAAAAAGGCTAAGCCAATGAGTAGAAAAGATAAACCTCCAACGGTACAATAGAGAAGGTTTGCCTACCGAAACTCAAGAGTACCGAAGGAGGAATATCGATAATAAAGAAAAAAGAAGAAATGGATAGTCTGGCTCATATACGATGGAACTGCAAATATCATATAGTGTTTGCACCAAAATATAGGCGACAAGCGATATATGGGCAGATAAAGGTGGATATCGGAAGTATAATGCGGAAACTATGTGAGTACAGGGAGTAGAAATAATAGAAGCAGAAGCATGCCCAGACCACATCCACATGCTGGTGAGTATAGCACTAAAGTATAGTGTATCATAATTCATTAGGTATCTCAAATGAAAAAGTTCGCTGATGATATTCGACAGGCATGCGAATTTGACGTATGAATATGGGAATCAGCAATTCTGGTGTAAAGGATATTATGTGGATACAGTTGGCAGGAACAAGAACGCAAGTGCACAGCATGGCGGAGGACAAGATATACACCATGCTGACGGTAAAGGAATAATATGACCCGTTTACGGGTGAGCCTGACTTTAGTTTGATTATCTGCAAAGATGAAAAAATCTCTCTTAAAGTTTTCTGAATATGTTCTGTTGCAAGGCTTTCAGCGATTGTGCAAAACAGAGAATTTCATAGTACGATTAATAAAATTAGCAACTTTAATGTATTTGAGATTTCATGGAACACGCTTATCTGAGCTAGCAAACAATTCGTTTAACTCATACAAGCATTTTAGCAAAGCTCTCATACTTCTCAACTTGTATGCTTTATTAGAACACAATACTTTCTTTAAGATTACACAATAATGACTAATTTTTTTCATGCAAGTCCATTCTTATAGAGTAATCCCTTCACTGTCAATTTCCTTCATTAGCATATGAATGTCGCAAGATAAAACTGTCCTCAGTTTTCTACCATCTCTATCCGCTTCCAACTGGGCTCTGTCTTTAGCAATAACTGAGTTCCCTCGCGTGCTGGTATCAAACATAATGACTCCGTCTATTTTATTATGAGATAAAATTTCCTCCACAAATTCTTGTATATCTAAATCATATAGGCCTATGCCTTCATTAATAATGATTGAATTACTGTTGTCTTCCACTATTACGATAAACTTGCATATGAGAAAAATATTATGTTTTGTTTCCTTCGACACAACACTCACGCCAGCGTTGCGTCCG